>JAWQJJ010000009.1 GCA_033485155.1 Methanomassiliicoccus sp. | reverse complement strand
AGTTCGAGCCGCAGGGGGAGGACATGTGGAAGAACCCCATGGGCTTCGTGGTGCACTTTTTCTCCGAGGACCAGCTTAGGCAGTTGTCCAAGAGATATGAGCTTCAATGGATCAAGGAGTTCGAGGATCGATCCCCACCTTTCACGAAGAAACTGTATGAGGTGGTGCTCCGCAAGCCCAGGTGAGAATTGATCCTTGGTAAGGAACAGGAGCTGGCGCTGAGCGGTAGGCGGGGACCAGCGGTCGAGTGGGCCATGGGCCACCTGGTGAAGCTGGGAGATCGGGAAGGATCGTCCAGACTGATCCCGGTGAGGTCCGTGCATCTTCCTAACTGGTGCACCGTTGACTCGCCGGAAGCCTGGAAATGGTTGTGCTCGCTGACCGGTAAGATCGCCCTCCCTTTCACGGCGAACCCTAGAGGGCCGGGTGACATCGTCGCTGAGGAACGAAAACGACTACTGGAGGGCTGGAGGCTGCAGAGCAACTACTCATTCACCTGCACACCATATCTCTCTGGAAACCATCCCTCAAGGGATCAGGTGATCGCATGGGGCGGTCGTGCCGCCTCTTCCTTTGCCAACTCGATTCTTGGTGCCAGGACCGAGGTCGAAAGTTTCGAGACCGCAGTAGCATCGGCCATCACAGGGCTGACGCCCGAGCGTGGTCTTCACCTGGAGGAGAATCGCCAGGCCACTGTGGCGGTGACTGTTCCTAAAGGTGGCGGCACGATCGATTACCCCCTGCTAGGTTGGACGCTATCCCGAGAGCTCAGTGGAGAGATTCCTTTGCTGTGTGGTGTGGCCCCGACCTTTGACGAGGCCAAGAGGCTCGCTTTGGCCATGAACGCTCTGGCTGAAATCCCCCTCTTCAGGATGCAGCGAGGATCCGTTCCTCCTGCCGGTATGCAGATGATGGAGGTGGGCAAGGACAGCCTGTCAACTAATGACCTAGGCTCACCAGATCTAATTATATTGGGCTGTCCCCACATGTCGGAGCAGGACATCAACCGCTGGTCTAAGAAGCTGGCCGATCGAGCGCCAAGCAATATCGAAGCATGGTTCTTCACCTCCCGACTGTGCTTGGACAAGTGTCCCATCTTCGGGGATGTGCTCAGAAAACGAGGCCATGTGTTCGTGGACGAATGCCCCCTGGGCATGAGGGAGGAGCTCGTTGGTAGAGCGATAGCGTGCGACAGCCCCTCACTGGTCGAGTGCTTACGCAACAGCGGTCTCAGGGCATCCTATCGTTCGGAGGCAGAAATGCATCAGTTGCTTACGATCTGATGCCCGCTAAACGCTGCCTGTCTGTGCCATAGTGGGATGGTCCAATGCGATGACGATATCACGCCTGTTTATTGACAAGAACACATTTTAACTGGGTTTGTTTAAAAGTGCGGGCGCCGGGATTCGAACCCGGGCTTCAAGCTTGGGAAGCTTAAGTCCTAACCACTAGACTACGCCCGCCTATCGAGCCTGAACGTGGATTGGTGATTAAAAGGTTTTGAGGCGGTCACTTCACCGTCTCAAGCTGGCTTATGATATTCCAGATTAACGTCCTGCCGTGGAGCGGGATGTTCGGGTCGTTGGCCAGCTCGTCCAGTATGTGCACGGCGCTGGCCGCCCTGACGTCCATGGCCTCGTTGGGCTGCTGCAGGCGCCCCTTGGCGTCGGTAGCGCCCCGTCGGATGTTGCGGGGCACCGAGGTGTCCTCAGCCAACTGGTCCAACACGTCCATTATCTGCTTGAGTTTTATGTTGTCTACCATTGGTTTCACCCCCGTCGAGCGGGGAGGGTCTTTCCTCATCACTTGCTTTCCGGGCCACCTTCGGTCCGTTCGTACTTGAGCTCGCCACCCTTCTTGAAGGTGGTGACCACCATGAAGGTCTTGCTCTCCTTAACCCCAGGGATGCTGGTCACAGTGTCCATAAGGAACCTCTTCAGCTGCCCGTAGGTCTCGAACTTGACGACCGCCACGATGTCGGTGTCGCCTGTCACCAGGTAAACGTCGTCAACGGCGTCGTTCTCCGCGATGGCCTCTGCGATGATGTCGGCGTCCTTGGTCTCGACCTTAAGGTTGATCAGGGCAGTGACCTGATCATCCCCGAAGTAGGACGACATGACGGTATCGTAGTCGGACTTTTCCCGGTTCTGCATCGGATGACCTCTCCTGACACTATAGGATGTATAGGAAGATATGCCCTATGAATATGGTTGGCCCTATTCACGTGGGCGCAAAAAGGCTCTATCCCGCCGTTTCGAACTCTTCCTGGAGGTCGATGATGACCTGTTCAAGCACTTCTTCCAGGGAGGAGCTGCGATACTCTCTCACCCCGCCTATCTCGCTCTGAACTCTTGCGATATAGTCGTTGTTGTCCTTGATGAATTCAACGTTGCATAGGGTCTCTTCCATCTTCCTTCACCCGGCCAACATCCACAAGGGATGACAGCACGCCGAATACTACGATGTCTATATATTGATTTTCCCTTCAACGCCTGGCCTGGTCCTCATTCAACGGGCGGTGGGATCAAGCACCTTGTCCATGAAGTACGCATCTCTCCCTGGACCGTAGTAGTCGCCAATCATGCCATCGAGTACGTAGCCCTGGTGTAGGTACAGGTTCAGCCCGGCGACGTTGGTGACGCTGACCTGGAGGACCATCCGGTCCGCTCCCCTCCTGCCTACCCTGGCTTCGGCCTCGGCCAGGAGAGCCTTGGCCACCCCCCGGCCACGGAACTGGGGGAGCACGGCGAGGGAGACCAGCTGGGCGGCCACCAGCTCCGGGCGGTAGTTGACGGTGGCCGATCCCATGACCTCGCCCTCCTCGGCCAAGAAGGTCTCGAAACCCTCCTCCTCGAGCATCGCGGCGAGGACCTCGACCGAGTAGCGATCTTCCTGGAAACAAGCGTTCTCGATGCGCTGCACCTCCGGCAGTTCCTCGATCCCGGCGTCCCTCATCCTCACAGGAGCGCTCATGGCCCGGCTATGATAAATCCCCTTGCCTGGGCCAGAGCCGCTCGAGAGGTAGCATCGCCACAGAGGATGACCGGCCGTTCGTGTCCCAGCACGGAACAGACCGTTTTTCGGATCAGCAGCCATGGCGGAGCGATTCGCGATCGGCGCTCGCTGCCATGCTCACCGCCGGTGACTGGCATGACGAAATCATGAGATAGTTGAACGATAATGGAACAATGATGTCCTACCTTCCGGTGAAGCGGCTGTTCAGCGCCCCTGCCGACGCTGAGGTGGAGGTACGGGGATGGATCTACCGTGCCCGGTCTAGCGGTGCAATCGTCTTCCTCGTGCTGAGGGACCATACCGGCATAATCCAAGTGACCGTGAAGAAAGGTAACCTGCCAGAGCCGGATTTCGAGGCGGCGCACGGCGTGACCGTCGAATCTTCGGTCAAGGTCAGGGGCAGGCTCTTCGACGATAAGCGCGCCCCGGGGGGAAAGGAGCTTCGAGCTACTGCCTTCACCGTCGTCGGTCCGGCCGCTATCTTCCCTATCACCGAGTACCAGAGCGAGGAGTTGCTGCTCGATAACCGCCACCTGTGGATACGTTCCCGGGAGCAGACCGCGGTCATGCACATCAAGGCCGTGGCGATGGCCTCGGCCCGCGATTGGCTGAGGGAGAACAACTTCACCGAGGTGACCCCACCGATCCTGACCACGAACGCCTGCGAGGGCGGGACCACCCTGTTCAAGCTGAAGTACTTCGATCGCGATGCATACCTCAGCCAGAGCGCGCAGATGTACCTCGAGGCGCTCATCTTCTCCCTAGACCGCGTGTACTCCATCACCCCATCGTTCCGGGCGGAGAAGTCGCGCACGACCAGGCACCTGACCGAGTACTGGCACCTGGAACTCGAGGAGGCATGGGTCGATAACCGGGGGAACATGGAGATCCAGGAGCAGTTGGTGACGGCGATGGTCCAGGGGGTCCTCAAGAACGCCGCGGAGGATCTGTCGCTCGTGCGCAAGAACATCGAGCCGCTGAAGGCCATCGTCCCGCCGTTCAAGCGAATGACCTACTCCAAGGCGATGGAGAAGCTTCAAGGACAGGGCTACGAGATCGGTTGGGGATGCGATCTGGGCGCGCCGGAAGAGCGCGCCCTTACGGCCGAGGAGACGGTGCCAGTGTTCGTGACCAACTACCCCAAGGAGTGCAAGGCATTCTACATGAAGGAGGACGACGAGGACCCTCGGACCTACGCCTGCGCCGACCTTCTGGCCCCCGGAGGCTTCGGCGAGATCATCGGCGGCTCGGAGAGGGAGACGGATCTCGGCAAGCTCATCGCCCGGATGCAGGCGCAGGACATTTGCCAGGACCCGTACCAGTGGTACCTGGACCTGCGCCGCTTCGGTTCGGTTCCGCACTCCGGGTTCGGGCTAGGCATCGAGCGGGTCGTCAAGTTCATCTGCGACCTGGAGCACATCCGGGACGCGGTGCCGTTCCCCCGGACGGTCTCCCGCGTCTACCCCTGAACGTACCTTGCGAGGTGCACGATCATGTCGTACGCCTCTTCTAGCTCTTGGATCTCCACGAACTCGTCGGCAGTATGCGCAAGATGGGGGTCCCCGGGGCCGCAGATGTAAACGTGGGGGTTCACCGCCGCGTACTTGGGGGCCTCGGTGGCGTACGGCACGACGATGGGGTCGGTGCCCAGGAAGTTGGACAGTACCTGGCTGATCTCCGAACCGGGATCGGACTCGAACGCTCCCAGGGTGTACTCGATCTTCATCTCGTACACCTCGCCCCGGAGCCGGTTGACGATGATATCCTCTATGTCGTTAGCGGTCTGGGTCGACGGATGCCGGATGTCGACCTCCACCGTGCAGTGGTCCGAGACGACATTGTTCTTGTTGCCCCCCTTGATCGTGGAGAAGCACACCGTCATTCCGGTGGATCGCTGGGAGGACATCTCCGCCAGGTCCAGCAGGCGGTCGAGGCAGTAATGCATCTTGAGTATGGCGTCATCCCCCAGCCACGGCTGGCTGGCGTGAGCGGCCCGGCCTCGGGTGGTCAGCCGGAAACGGAAGACCCCCTTCTCTCGATACGCCGGGGCGAGCTCGGTGGGCTCCATGATGAGGATGCCCTTGGCCTTGCGCACAAGATCCTCCTTGACGATGGCATCCACTCCCTCCATCTGCTCCTCCTCGTCGGTGGTGAGGCAGATGCTGAACGGAACCTCGTCCTTCACCAGTTCGCCGGCCGCTTCGATCATGGCCGCACATGCTCCCTTCATGTCGCAGGTGCCTCGTCCGTATACGCGGTTGCCGTCTTCCTCTCCCTGGAACATCGTCCAGTTGTCTCCGACCGGCACGGTGTCAAGGTGACCGGAGAACAGCATGCCGTTCTTGCCGTAGGTGGCGATGAGCGCCGGGTACCGTTCCGGACCGACCAGCCGCACTCGCATGCCCGCGGACTCGAGCCTGCGACGGGTAAATCTGAGGATGGTGCTCATGTCCGCATGTAGGTCGCTGTCCATGGCCAGCAGGTCCTGCAGAGTATCGACGACCTTGTCTCTCAATCCTTCACTCTCCTGATGAACGGTGGCTTGACCACCACCGCTCTGACTTTATTATCCCTGATCATCACCTCAAGCTCCTCGCCCTCCCTGGCGTGGTCCGCGTCCACGTAGGCCAGGGCGATGCCCTTGTTGAGGATCGGTGACAGGGTGCCGGAGGAAACCCTTCCGATCTCATCCCTGCCCGCCATCACCGTGTACCCATGGCGCGGGATGCCCCGGTCCAGAAGCTCGAGTCCTACCAGCTTGCGGTAGGCGCCCCGCTCCTTCTGCCGGAGCATCGCCTCCCGGCCTATGAACTCATGGCTCCATTTGATGACCCACGCCGGGCCGGTCTGGAGCGTGCTCTGGGTTCCGTCAAAGTCAGCGCCAGAGAGCAGGTACCCCATCTCCAGCCGGAGCACGTCCCGAGCACCAAGGCCGCAGGGCCGGAGCTCGAGGTCCCTCCCGACGGATAGGAGGGCGTTCCAGACCATTTCCGCGGCCCCGCTCTCGACAAGGATTTCGAAACCGTCCTCGCCAGTGTACCCGGAGCGGGTGACGTAGCTCTGAGTCAGGCCGGAAGGCAGGGGAGCGCAGTTCATAAGATCTGGAAGGAAGCGCTCGGAATTCTCTGACGACGGGACCTTGAGGTTGACGATGTCGCCGTAAAGCCGCTTCAGCCCTTTTAGATCCATGTCAGTGAGGCGCTGCAGGACCTCCTGCGCTTTCGGGCCCTGCAGGGCGATGCACGCCAGGCGCTCGGAGACGTTGATCACTTCCGCGTCTCGGACACGGTCGCGCACCCACTCGTAGATTTGCTCTGCATGGGACGCGTTCGGCACCATCAGATAGGTGTCAAGGCCGACGCGGAAGGTGAAGGTGTCGTCCATGATCTTTCCCTGCTCGTTCAGCACGTGGGCGTAGATACCCTTGCCCAGGGGGAGGTCCTTGATGTCGTTGGTGAGGAGCTCTCGCAGCGAGTCCTCCGCTCCCTCACCCCGGATGATGAGGTCACCCATGTGGGAGACGTCGAAAATGCCTGCTCGCTCCCTCACGGCGCGGTGCTCCTCCAGGATGCTGGTGTACTGGACCGGCATCTCCCAGCCCCCGAACTCGACTATCCGGGCGCCCAGCGCGACGTGGGCATCATAAAGAGGAGTGCGCTTCATGGACCTTCTTAGGAAGTCCCAGGACGGCTAAAATGATTTGCTCGTTGTATCGCCAGGTCCCTTGGCGTTCACAACGCGCTGAAGAGCTCCACCGCCCACGTCACGAACGCCTGGAATGCGTCGACGAAAGGACCTATACCACTCTGTCATTGCTTCGGTCCGGAGTGGTAGGGGCTGAACGGCTGTCTCCCCTGCCTCCCGGATCTCGGCCGGTACGAGCGAGGCACTTTTCTCGCACCGCTTTTGCTATCTCATTGGTGATGACGAACGAGCCGTGCTGCGCATTTAGGGAATGATCGCCGCTCCTGGCCAGGCTCGGATACGGCACTATGGAGATGATTCGATCATACTGTATCTCCATCGCCCCCCTGGACCTATGTTGAAGTACGAGGACATCGCCGAGTACCACCGATTGCGGACGTCCAATCTCGTACTGACCGGCCAGCAGGTAGAAGAAGAGGGACATGAAGAGGACGACGGCGATCAAACCGGCGATCATCATGTCCGGAACGACGAGCGCGATGGCGATGAACGCCACCGCGCCGGTGATGGCGAATAGGACGCCCCAGATCGCCAGGTTCCGGCGGTTCATCGGATTCTGGAAGTTCGTAGTTCCATTCACAGTACCATCCTCACAGCTCCCGGATCTCGACGGTCTTGCTGTTGATGACTCTCCTCAACGTGCCGTTGCCCGAGCCCCTCTGCTCGATCTTGGTGCCCCAAGCGTCGTGCATGGTATCGACCACCAAACGAATGGTCCCCGGCGGACGCGGACCAGAGCGGCGCTTCTTACCGTTCTTGAGATGAACGATGAACTCCACCGGAGCGTTCTCCCACCAGTACTTCTCCTTCTTGCCGTCTCCGACCATTAGGTTGCGGCGTCGTACGACGACGATGCGGTCGATCTCCTCCTTCGAGATGAACCCTCCCTTCTTGGTGTACTGACGGAAGTACAGCGGGGGGATGATCAATCCGTTCTCGTAGACACGCAACGGCATGGCGGAGAGGACCTGATTGGTGTAGTAAACGACTTCGCTCAATAAAAATAGGAGTATAATGCCAAATATGCCGATGATTAGGCAAAATATTAAAACTGGCTCATAGGGGCCATCAATTAGAGCAAAGAGGAATATACACAGAGCGGCAGTCCCTCTAAGGTACCAAGTCATCGCTAGATTTCTTTTATATGAATTGAAACCTCCCGGCATATACGATGGCATCATCGTTTCTTCGAACACTATGGCTCCATGTTCCGATACCCCCACCACCATCACCCTCCACTAGACCAGGCGTTGTATGTTGTCCAGACGCTTAAAGCCGACACTCCCAGATCGAGGCCAGAGATGAGCTTGGAGACCGAATCGAAGCTTGGGCATATCTTGCCCTCTGTTCCTCCACCGGTCATCTCAAGCGCAAATCCAGCCCCTGATAATGCGAGGCTAAAGCACGAAATCTCGACCCAGGTAAAATCTGTTGATTGTTCGTTTATCTGGGTCAAAGAAACGACGGATAGGATCGCTCCCATGATCGATACAGCGAAGGACGCGAAATCCCTCATCGTCCCCATCACCGCCGTGCTCACGAACGTTATCAGGGAACCGACGCTGCTGAAGATGATCCCGAACATCGTCGCCTCCATATTCACCAGATCATTTCCCAGGATCGATCTTATGGTGTTCTCCACGGTCGAGGCCGCCGCCGAAGCTATCTCTCCGGCGGCATTGGCAATGAAGCCGTCATTGGCATCCAGTATCGCCATCATCACGATCGGCACGATCATGATGATGGCTATCCTCGAGACCACCCCTCAAGTAATAGGTGATGCTGTCGACGCTGCTAGCTCGGCAATCGGAGAGGCTGGTCAAGCGATAGTAGAATCAGTTCTTGGGAGCGCACTCGTTAATGATGTGGCAATGATTCTCAGTATCATCCTTGGAGGGATGAGCGCGCTATTGGATAGTATTGTTTTTACTGTTGGCGGTTCTTTCTTGACGTTCGCATTCTCTCTATTTGGGGCTTTCCTTTCAATAATCGCCATGGTAGAAGTACTATCATCTGGTTGCTCCTTGGATATTCTTATGATAGCGATACTGGGCGCGGTTGCTTCTGGTTCGGCTATATCGTGGCCGATTATTATTCCGAGAGCATGGAGGAAGAGTTTTGCCCTTCCTACGACGCTTGCTCGAATATAATTGCTTTAACTTCATTTGGGGTCTCTGTAATCTGGCTCGGAACAGCAGTATATAGTTACAATGAAGGGAGTTGATAAATTGTTTCAGGCAGAAAAAAGGCCGATATTCAAGGAGACACCAATCCCCTTTTTCCGCGAGAAGCTGGGTATGATGACTTACCGGAAGATCCTCTTCATTACCTTCTTCATACGGGGGTGGGGGTCACTGATTATCCTTCTAGTAAGTTATCTCTTGATGTTGCAGAAGCAAGAAAATCACTACAGTATTCAATTTATCCTTTGTGACATAGTGGCAATTCTGTTTATCATATGCATTTTCTTTGTGTCCGAGAACCTCTACGTCACTCGTGGCCTGACTTCTCGCCCCCTCATCGTACATGAAAACGGCCTGACCATACCGCCGATCTATTTCCGCGTGCTGTTCAAGACGGTGGCTTCGTTCCGAAAGAGAAGATCGCCTACGTCACCGTTCGAAGGTGGAAAAAGTTCTACATTCGTCTTCAGGAGAACGACGCCACCATATGGTACAACGCCCCGGTGGAGTTCGTCATCCACCAGACCAACGGTTGGCGGCGCCGGTCCGGTCCGCGTCCGCCGGAGGTGATCAAGGAAGCGGTGGACTCCATGCATAGCGCTTGGGGAGTCAAGGTCGTCCAGCGCGGCCAAGGCAACGGCACGAGGAAGAGGGTCGTCGATGGCAAGCGCGTGGAACTGATCGAGCTTTGATCTCGTGTATCGACGGACACGGCCCTAGGTGAGCGTTCGACCGCTCGACGGCCAAAACAATCAATAGCGACGACGAAGATGGAAGCCTCGTGACCGTCCGTTCCATCAACCCTCGCACCGGGCAGGTGATCCGCGAGTTGCCATCATCAACGCCGTCGGAGCTTCGCGACGCCCTGGCCCGGGCGCGCCTCTGCCAGAGAAAGTGGTACGCCGGAACCCCTCGCAAGGAGCGAGCCTCGCTGATCAAGGAGCTGGAGGCCGTCTGCCTCCGCCGAAGGGACGAGGTCGTAGGCTTAATGCACGAGGAGGTCGGCATCCCGAAGAAGGCGCTGGCCGGCGCGTACAACAGCGCCTTGTCGGGGGTGGACCGCTACGTCGAGGAGTACCTGGCCTCGATGGACCGCCCCTATTCTCTCCCATCTTCGTGGACCGCCACCGACGCCATGATCTCCTTCCACCCGCACGGCGTCATCGGCCATATCGGGGTGTGGAACTTCCCGTTCTGGCAGACGATGATAACGGCCATACCGGCGCTGCTCACCGGCAACGCCGTGGTGTTCAAGCCGTCGGAGTTTTCGACCCTCTCCGGCCTCAAGATCGCCGAGCTGGTCCGCGAGGCCGGGTACCCCGAGGACCTCTACATCCAGGTGGTCGGGGGAGCGGAAATCGGGAAGCTGATGGTCACCTCCGACGTCGACGCGATCACCTTCACCGGGGGCATCGAGACCGGGCAGGACATCGCCAGGAAAGCGGGCATAAGGCCGCTCATCCTGGAACTCTCGGGAAACGACGCCGGGATCGTCCGCGCCGACGCCGACGTCGAGCAGGCCGCCAGGGGCATCGCCTACGGCACTTTCAGCCGCGGCGGGCAGGTGTGTGTTCGCATCAAGCGAGTGTATGCGCACGAGGACGTGGTCGACGAGCTCCTGGAGCGCCTTGTGAGCATCGCGGGGCGCTTGAGCATGGAGGATGACATCGGGCCGCTGATACGCGGGGAGGCGCGCGAGAACGTCCATCGCGTAGTTCGCGACGCCGTCGACGGCGGAGCGGAGCTGCTGTGTGGCGGTGAGGTCCCCGAGGGCCCCGGTTTCTTCTACCCGCCTACGGTGCTCAGGCATTCGGACGACAGCCTCGAGGTCGTCCGCAAGGAGACCTTCGGGCCGGTGTGCCCGGTGCGCGCGGTCGGGAGCGACGACGAGGCCGTCACCCTCGCCAACGACACCCACTACGGGTTAGGGGCGACGGTGTGGACCTCCGATTCCGAGGCCGGAATCGAGATGGCCGGGAAGCTGGAGGCCGGAAACTTGTGGGTCAACGAGTGCGTTCGGACGCTGCCGGGCGGCGAGTACTTCCAGGGGTGGAAGCAGAGCGGCATCCCGTCGTCGATGAGCAGGCTGCAGATGTTCACCAAGAAGAAGACCATCGTCGCGCACCGCTCCTGCCAGCCCCGCGCCCACTGGTTCTGCTGATCGAGCGTTAGGGGCGGCAGGCGTCGACCATCGCTTTCACGTTCCGGAGGGGGATGCCGCGGTGCAGGGAGCAGGAGCACATCATTACGAAGCCGGACGGCCCGCACTCCTCGAGGTACTTCCTCGTCTCCGCTTCTATCCTCTCTTCCGGGCCGAGGAGCAGCGTCGTGAACGCGTCGACCCCTCCCAGGATGCAGGTCTCGCCGCCCCATGTATGCTTAGCCAAAGGCAGGTCGTTGCGCTCGGCGAACTGGAAGCCAGAGATTCCCTGCTTAACGCACTCGGAGACCAGGGGCGAGAACGCCGGCTCGGTGAAGATGCCGTGGGGATGAAACACCGTCGGAAGGTCGTTGTCCTTCCCTACCTCCACCACCCTCCGTAACCCGGGGAGCGAGTATCTCGAGAAGTCCTCAGGTCCGATGAGATCCGGGTTGTCGGAGGCGGCGGCGACGAACAGCGAACAGTTCACTCCATGCGAGCATAGCGCGCCCGCGAGGTCCTCGCCTAACTTGGACGCGAACTCTATCGTCCGCTCAGCCAGGGCGCGGTCGGTCAGCAGGTCCATGAGGAGGGCCTCGAGACCACGGAGCATCCCTGCTTTGGTCACTGCTCCCTCGATGTTCCCCAGGACGGCGACCTCCTTCCCTATCCTCTCCGACGTGAGCGCGTGGGACCTAACTACATTCGACAGCGGCTCGTCGGTGAGAGGGTCTGGCAGCTCGGCCCGGTCCACGGCGCCCGGATCGGCGAACGGGGGGCGCTCGATGGTAGGGATGCCTCGCTCCGGGAATCGAAGCTGTCCGCCGAGCATCTCCGTTTCGAGACCGCAGAACTGGATGCTCCCGACCACGGCATCGTGTCCGAGAAGGTGCTGGGCCCCCACCACCGCCCGGGACGACAGCTCGGCGTCAAAATGGCCGGCGCATACCCTCGGCGTAGGGACGTCGATCACATCAAGACCGAGGGTGAGGTCGCGCAGGAACACCGGGACGCGGTCAGGTACGCCGAGCCGCAGGGCCTCTTCCATCCTTTCCTTGGAGATCATCCCCGTCCACCGTTGATCTCAGGCCGGTACTGCCTGCAGATAGGTACGGTCCACCATGCCCTCGATATTCGGTAGCTCGGCGATCTTACCGCTCGTGACCAGGAACTGGCCGACTGAGCGCAGGCTTTCGAGGTCTGTCTGGTCCAGCCCCAGTTTATAGTCGACGGTGGTCAGGCACTTCTTCTCATCGTCCGCGGTCAGCCCGATCTTCCCTGCGCACAGGGCGATGGCCGCCTCGCTGTCGTTCTCCATGTACCCGATCGCTCGATCGATGGCCTTGAGGGCAGCGGTGATGGTCGCTGGCCTCTCATCGATGAGCTTCTGGGTCACCATGATCACCAGCGGATAGTTGCTGCCCAGGCCGCTCGAGTTGGCGATCTCGTGCACGTCGTCCCCACATGTGTTCTCGACACTGGTCGGCCACGGCTCGCTGCCGATTATGGCATCGACCTGCCGGGTCTTCACCGCATTGGGCATATCTGACGGGCTCAGAGAGACCTGGGTCACGTCCGCGCTGCTCAGACCGTTCGCCTCCAACAGGCGGAGGAGCGCACCCTGACTGCTGGATCCGAACTGCACGCCGATCTTCCTTCCGACCAGGTCTGAGACGTTGCTTATGTCCTTCCAGCCTACCAGCCGATGCTGACCCTCGCCGCCACCATAGCTGGCGACAAGTTTCGCGCCCAAATTCCTGGACATCAGGGTGACCGCGGGAGAGTCGCCCATGGCTCCCATATCCGCCGAACCGGTGGCCAGGGCCTCCGCCGATTGAATGCCTCCGCTGACAATGAGCGGGGTGACGTTGAGCCCCTCATCGGTGAAGAACCCCATCTGTTGGGCGATGATGAGCGGCTCGTAATCGATCTTGTTCGAATAGGTGATCTTGAGCTCCATCGCGTTCTCCTTCGCCGGGGCGCTCGTCAGTATGATGGTTCCGGCCGCGGCGATCACGATGACCGCTATTAGGACCACCACCAGTATGCTCCTGCTCACTTTCATCTTCTATGTCTCCTTCGCTCCTTCGATGGTTATCGGTGCCAGCAGCTCGGTCCGCTTGCACCCGCACTGGGAGAGGACCTCCTGCAGGGAGCAGGAGATTTCCTTCCTGAGACCTACCACGTCCTCCTGGAACAGATCTCTGGGCCGGGGGATTCCCACCCTCCACTCGCGGTATATGTGCCCCGGATTGGTGCCCATCAGCATGATGCGGCCGCCCAGCGCGATGGCCTCCTCAATGTTGTGAGTGATGAACATGAACGTCCGTCCGCCCTGCTCCCAGAGTTTAAGCAGCTCAAGGTCCATGTGCTTGCGGCCCTGCTCATCCAGCGCTCCGAAGGGCTCGTCCAGCAGAAGTATGTCAGGTTCGAGGACCAGAGTGCGGGCGATGGCCACCTTCTGCCGCATGCCTCCAGAAAGCGCGCTCGGACGGGTTTTCTCGAACCTCTCCAGGTCGACCTTCTTCAGCATCTCCCGCGCCCGCTCCCGCGCCTCACGCTTGGGCAGCCTAGCGCTCCGCAGTCCAAACGCCACATTGTCGAGTACCGATAACCAGGGAAAGAGGCTCTGCTCCTGGAATACCATCCCTATGCGTGGATGAGGGCCGGCGACCTCCTCTCCCCCAAGGGTCACCCTGCCTCGGGACGGCCGCTGGAAACCGGCCGCCAGGTTAAGGAGGGTGGACTTGCCGCAACCGGACGGCCCCACGATGCACAGGAACTCGCCGTCCTCTACCGACAGGTCTACGTTCCTCAGGGCAAGCAGCCCCTTGCCGCTATCCTCTATGAACGCCTTGGAGACGTTCTCGAACTGCAGCCGCATCTCACTCGGCCCCCAGGCCCAGGCGGTCGCGGACCCGTCGTTCGGCTACGCTGAAAAGTATCTTCTCGATGAACAGACCGATCCCGCAGATCAGGAGGATGGAGACGAACGCGGCCTCATAGTCCAGGGACCATCTGGCTTGGACGAGCACATAGCCCAGACCGAGCCCGATGCCCACGACCATCTCGGCAGCTATCAGCACCCGCCATCCGTTGGCCAGTCCGATGCGCAGGCCGTTCAGAATGTGCAGCGAGGCTGCCGGCAGCAATACCCGGAAAAACATACCCAGATTACTCGTGCCTAGGCTGCTGGCGGCCCGGCGGTAGATGGGGGGCGTCCCCCTGATCCCGGAGGCGGTGCTAATGGCCACTGCCGGCAGCACGGTCATGTAGATCATGAACACCGTCGAGGTCTCTCCTAGCCCGAACAAGAGCAGGGCGATAGGAATCCATGCCAAACCGGGGATCAGCTGCAGGACGGTCATGGGGGTCATCCCGATGCTATTGAGCACCGGGTTCGCTCCCATGAGCATGCCAATCACTATGCCCGAGGCCACGGCCAATAGGTACCCGGTAGCCCATCTCATGATGCTGCTCGAAACATGCTCGAGGATGGTGTGGTCGTAAAGCTTGGACCCCTCCAGCAGATAGATCAGCCTCGAGGCGGTGTCCAGGGGGGAAGGGTAAACAACTCCTTTGACCTCATAGACCCACATCGAGACCGCCTGCCAGGCCAGGAGGATGATGGCAAGGCCCACCAGCCCCACGATAGCCCTGTAGGTCCACTTCTGGACCCGGCTGGTCTTGGATGTGAAATGGGCCACATTGCGCGCGATCGCATCATCGATGGCCAAGGCCTCGCCGCCATCGTGCGACGGCCTGACCTGGGCCCTTTCTCTTACCGTGATACGATTCCCTTCGATCCTCATTTCTCTCCACCGAGAGCATCCATCGTTACACCCGGTTCTCCGAACTGGCAGAGTTAACAGGGTATAGGGAACGATTTGATTAATAGATGAAATAGTTTTGTTTATACTCAAATATTAAAGTGAGGCAAATTCCGACAGCTGCCTGATCCGGGGGCCGGAGAGAATAATTTTCTGAATTTCAGTCGCATAGCTCCCGGAAGAGCTTTCAGGAGATAATTTTAAGCTTATGCACAATATTTAGGCCGTTAACCCCGCCCATTGGCGAGGCAGATGAACAGCAGGTGAATGTATTGAAAGTATCAGTACCGGTTATGGGCCAAAAGGGATTGGATGAGATCGTCGGCGGGCACTTCGGCAAGTCTCCTGGCTATGTTATCTATGACACGGATACAAAGAGCGCCGTTACCATCAGTAACACCAGTGAGCATCTGGGAGGGACCGGATTGCCCCCTGAGCTGCTGGCTAAGAACGGGGTCAATGTAGTCGTGTGCTCTAACTTGGGCCCCAAGGCTGTTGACATGCTCGCCTCATTCGGCATAGATGTATTTGTCGGCGCCCGTGGCACTGTCAGAGGCGCGCTGGAATCGTGGCAGAGAGGAGAGCTTGAGGCGGCTAACAAGGACAATGCCTGCAAGGAACACGGGCACTAGGCAGGTGACAGATTGAAAATTGCGGTGGCTAGCGGTAAGGGAGGGACCGGAAAAACGACCATCGCGGTCAACCTGGCCCTAGCCATCGAAGGCGATGTCCAATTGCTGGACTGTGATGTGGAAGGACCAAACGCGCATCTCTTCCTCCGGCCCTGCATCGAGAGCGTTCGTCCAGTCGGGATATCCACCCCCCGGATCGACGCCGATAGGTGTCTTGGCTGCGGCAAATGCTCTGATGCCTGCCACTTTAACGCTCTGCTGAGAATAAGGAAGAAAATCAAAATCATTCAAAACCTCTGTCATGGTTGTGAGGCTTGCCAGCTTGTTTGCCCCACCGGGGCCCTCGCTCTGGAGCCCCGGAGGATCGGCTCCATCAGCGAGGGCATGGCAGGCCCCATCCCTATCGCCTTTGGCGAACTGGATATAGGGCAATCTCTGAGCGTGCCGGTCATCCGTGAGCTCAAGGCTCTGGTCAGGGGGCACGCTCATACCGTGATCGATTGCCCCCCGGGCACGTCGTGTCCAGTGGTGGAGGCGGTCCAGGGATGCGATAGGTGCCTCATGGTCACTGAGCCCACACCCTTCGGCCTTCATGATTTGAAGATACTGGCCAAGGTCCTCGGCAGGATGGGCGTCCCCATGGGAGCGATCGTCAATCGGGACAACGGTACCTATGAGCCTTTGGAGGAGTTCTGCCGATCCTCTGGCATACCCGTCCTTATGCGCATACCCTTCGATCGTCGGATCGCAGAGCTGTACTCTAGGGGTGAGGTCTTGGTCGACACCTACCCTGGGTTCCGGGAACGGATGGTCGGACTGTTCAATCAGGTGAGAGCATGAAAAGGCCTGTGCGGCAGGTGGCGGTCCTCAGCGGGAAGGGGGGCACTGGAAAGACGACGGTGACGGCCAGTCTCGCCTGCTATGCCGGTCGGCCGATAGTGGCGGACTGCGATGTGGATGCCTCCAACCTCTCCCTGCTGCTTCAGGGGACGCCCCGCTCCAGGCATCCCTTCATCGGCGGCCTGAAGGCTGATATCGATCCCGCCAGGTGCACCTCCTGTGGTAAATGTGAGGACCACTGTCGTTTCAGGGCGATAAGGTCCATGAAGGTGGACCATATGGCATGCGAGGGCTGCGGGGTTTGCCAGCTGGTCTGCCCCGAGGGGGCGGCTGTTCTCCATGAGACTGTAAGCGGGGAGATCTTCGTCCGGGACACCTCCCATGGCACGGTGGTGGATGCGGAAATGATGCCTGGAGAACCGAACTCCGGAAAGCTAGCAGCCAGGGTAAGAACTCTGGCCATGGAAGAAGCGAAGATCCAAGACTCGCCGCTGGTGTTGATCGATGGCCCTCCCGGAACTGGTTGTCCGGCCATCTCCAGCGTCATCGGCGTCGACCTGGCCCTCATCGTCACCGAGCCGACCCGCTCAGGCGGCCATGACCTTGGTCGGGTCATCGATCTAGCCTCCCACTTCAACACTCCCTGTGCGGTGATCATCAACAAGCATGACCTCAACCCCGACCTGACCATAGAGATCATCCATGAGTGCCAAAGGAGGGGCGTACAGATCATGGGTCTGTTGCCCTTCGATGAGCAGGCCGGTGAGGCGATCATCAGCGGCCTGCCCCTTCCCGAGAGCGCCCCTGATTCACCTGCGGAGATGGCCGTAAGGGCTGTCTGGGAAAAGGTATTGGCTTTCCTGGAGGGCATCCCTGACGGGCCGTCTATCACCGTGCGGTGAAGACCTCATCGCGCCTTCCTAGTGCCGAACCGGCGGACCGCCTCGCCCACGCTCCCTGCCGTCCACGTTTCCACTCGTATCCCGCCTTCGTCAAGAACCTCCTGCGCCCCCGGCCCTACCCTACCGGTGATAAGAAGGCCCACCTCCAGGTCCATCAGCTGCTGGGCCGCTTTGACCCCCGCTCCGCTGCTGGCATCCTTGGCCTCGTTCACAACGTAGCCAAGGTCTCCGGAGACGTCATCGTATATGGCGAAGACGGCACAACGCCCGAAGCGCTCCTCGACCGGCTGGTCCTCGGTTTCCCCGTTGCACGTCACAGCCATCTTCATAGCGTCCTCTCCGTTTTCCGGTGGCGATCCTTCTCCGAGGGACCGGCCCGCGATCGTAATATGCATCTGACCATGATATCACTCGTCTTTGAGAACAGGGACGCCGTCATCGGTCCCTCGTCCGTTCCCCCTCTCCACGAGGTCATCAGCGATCATGAGCTTCCTGGCTTCCACCACCATGGTGGTCAGCTTGATCCGCGCACTGGTCAAGCATCGCCATACGGTCCCTCGCGAGACGCCCATCCGGATGGCCGCCTCCTCCTGCATGAGTCCCTCGTAGTCGACCAGTCTCAGGGCCTCCAGCTCATCGGTCGTCATGATCAGGGGCGGAAGGCCAGCCTCCTTGCCGGACAATGGACCGAAGAGGATGGCCAAAGGGGCCTCGGTGATGTTCCTGGGCTTCATGGGCCGCCCGGGGCCGCATCTCCTGCGGCAGCAGCAGCTCTTTTTTGGCATATGAACAATATGAATAACGTTGAAGGGCTCTTAAAACCCCCGGAGCCACCTTGCGATCTAGACCTTGGATCCCAGCATCTGCTCGAGCATCTCCCGGAGCACCTTCACCGGCATGTCCGGTACGGAGATGTAGGTGGTCCGTCCCCCGGAAGGATCGCCGGTGACCTTCGTCTCCACCAGCCCCTCGTTGGCCAGCTGCTGGAGGTAGGCCCAGAACTGAGTGTGTCCCCTCGCCCGTTCCCCGTACTCCTCGGCGGCGACCTTGTACGCGCTCTCCACGTCCCTCGTCGTGACATAGGCCTGGTCCTTCGACGCCCTGGCCACCGCTAAGAGCACCAGCTTCTTCTGGACGTCCAGCTCCTCTACTTTGGTGCTGGTGACGACGTTATAGGTGAGCGCCTTGGCCGTTCTCACGTTCTCCGGCGTCACCTGCGGGCTCCCCTCTTCCTCGGCCATCATACCTGCCTTCTCCAGGATCTCGATGGCGAACCGAGCGTCCCCCATCTCCGCCGAGGCATCGGCGATAAGCTCGACGGAGCCCTCGGGCACAGCTCCGGGGAAGAACGCCAGCTGAACGCGATCGGCGATGATGTCCCTCAGTTCCTCGGCCGAGTACTTCTCGAAGGCTATCACGTTCGCCCTCCTGAAGGTCGAACGCGAGGCCGGGTCCAGCAGGTCGAGGAGATACTTCTGGGAGATCATGATGAGGGACATCGACGCTCTGCCCCCGACCTTCTCCTCGTCGAACCGCGACAGATGGTAGATCAGGTCGCCGGCCCCCTTGCGTAGCAGCACGTCCGCTTCGTCGAGCACCACCACGAGGTGCAACTTCTCCTTCTCCAGGTGCTTGTGCAGGGTGCGCAGCATCTCCGCGGTGGAGAACCCGCGGTCCGGGAACCGCTCGTCAAAGTGGTTGACCAGCCGGAGCAGCACCGCCGATTCGGTGTTGCGCTGGCGGCAATTCACGACGATGAAGTCGAGGGCCTTCCCCTCCGCTCTGCCCTCCTTCACCAGGTCCAGGCAGAAGCGCTTGCTGGTGGCGGTCTTCCCCGTCCCCACGTTGCCGATGAGGAACGCTGTCTGCGAGACCCCCGACTCCAGCACCGGGCGGAAGAGCATCCACAGCCTCTCCATCTGCTTGTCGCGATGCACCAGGCGGTCGGGGACGTAGTCGAAGGATAATTTCGCTGGGTCTTTGAGCACCCGGCTGGCCCGCTCGAAGCGGTGGGCGGTCAAGAGCGCCTCACCCGGTAGAACCCCGAGCAGGGGATGACGTTCAATCCGTTCGCTTCGAAGATGTCCGCCAGGAGATTATTGCCCAGCGAGTCCGAGGCCATATGCCCGGCGACCACGATGTTCACGTGGTGTTTCCTCGCCTCCTCGATGTGGCTCTCCGGGACATGCATGCATACCACCGTACCGATCCCTGAACGGGACAGCTGCTCGTACATCTCCTTGGGTGCCGAGGTCCCGCCGGCGAACTTGACCGCAACCTTGCCGGCCCTTCGGTCCCGGGCCCCGGCGAAGATCTCGGGAGGGTTGCACTCCTTCATGCCGTTCTCGTACTCCGGGATGTCCGCCAGGATGTCCAGCAAATCGTCCAGCCTCTCCGGGGCCTGTTCGTCCAGCAGGCGCTGCATGAACGCCTGTCCCACGAGGTCGCAGGGTTGGTGGAGGCACATGAGCGGGATATCCAGAAGGCGGCATGCGTCCACCGTCTGGGAGTGATTGATCGAATGCGTGGCGCACATCACCTCGTGCACGCGCGGGCCGACGATGCACTCCGCCGCGGTGATGGGAACGCCCCACGACCGCATCATCGTCTCCTGTATGGGCACCACCTTGTACATGGATGCTTGGGCCCGGCCCCGGGGATGATGGCCGATGAGGGCATCGATCCTTGTCCCACGCTCCTTCAGGCGATCGGCGATGAGCGCTTCTGCCGGAGTGATGTCGATGCCCCACATGACCGAGGCGACCTCGCGGCCATCGTCGTACAGGACGCGGCTGTCGGCATAAGGGTTCCACAGCGAGTCGGCGTCGAACCTGTCCCGCCCCTTGGCGTCGAGCTTCTCGTACGCTCTCCTCGTCCTCGCGAGAGCGGAATCGAGCTCCGTTCCCTTCCGGGGATCGACCTTCTTGGCCTCCTCCACCGCCATCCGGTAGTAGTCTGACAGACGCATGCTATCCCCGAATGATTCCCCTGCCCACATATAATCTGTGGGGAACAATTCATAGGAGCGGGGTGCCCATTCCCTAGTCATGAATGAAGAGGAAGGCCTCATCTCCATCGTCAAGGACCCCATGGGATCGCTAAAGGTAGAGGACCTGGTCATGGAGGCAGCCAGGGACATGATCAAGGATGAGATAAAGCGGTACATTCGCAGGAAGCTGGAGGAGGACCCCAAGCTCAAGAACGACATACGCATCGCGGTGGCCGAGCTCATGGACGCTAAGATCCGCGAGGCCTACGCTATGGTCAAGCTCGGCAAGTGCGGAGTAAACCTCGGCATCGCCATGGTGCCGGCGGATCTCAAGGAGCGTATGGACCGCGACATCGCCGGCCTCCTGGAACGCGAGATGGGACAGGTCGTCAGCAAGCTCGATTGAAAGAAAGGGAAAGAGGTTTAAAAGGGGGGCCGGAGCCCGTTGAAGGTTGGGAGTTCGACTCCCGAGGTCGTCCACCTGTTTAACCGAACAGGGCGGACAGGCCCGCGGCAGCCTCTTCCTCGCTGACCTCGGGCTTCTTCTCTTCTTCCTTCTTCTTCTCCTTGTGCTCGGCCGGGGCGGCGGCGGGGGCCGCAGCGGCGGCAGGAGCGGCGGCAACAGCGGCGGAGGCGATGGCCTCGTCGATGTTGACACCTTCCAGGGAGGCGGTAAGGGCCTTTACCCTGGAGGCGTCCGGCTCAACGCCGGCGCTCTTCAGGACGTTCGCGATCGCATCCTCGTTGACGGTCTTTCCAGCGGCGTGAAGGACCAAAGCGCTGTATATGTACTCCATTTCTATTCCTCCAATGTTTCTTCAATCGAACAGAGAGCTAAGGCCTGCTGCTGCTTCCTCTTCGCTGACCTCGGGCTTCTTCTCTTCTTCCTTCTTCGGTTCTGCCTTCTTCTCCTGAGGCGCAGGCGCGGCAGCTGCGGACAGCTGCTGCTTCAACCGGTCATCCTCCAGTCCGGGGACCTTGGAGGCGATGGCGAGCATCTCTGCCCTTGCCTTCGCCAGGAGGGGACCGATGGTGTCCTTGGTGGGGATGGCGGCCTTGACCCCGAGCGCGGAAGCCTCGCGGTAGGCCTTGCCCATGAGCGGACCAATGGTCTGCTTGGTCGGGTAAACGATGCTCACACCTAGGGCGGTTGCATTCCTGGCCGCGGTGGCCAGCATGGTCTGGTAGTAGTTCTCGGGGATGTCCAGTACGGCCTTCTCGTAGAGGATGCCGTCCTCGAACGCGCCCCTGAGGTCCATACCGACGGTCATCGGTAAGATCTCCAGCTTGGGTAGGATCTTGGCGAGCTCTTCGGACACCTTGTGCCCCTTCTCTACCAGGACCTTCTCCTTGCGGATGACGATCTTGCCGCCCTCGATGGCAGCGGGGATACCGGCCTTCTGCAGCTCGCCCACTATGGGGCCGGGCTTGAAGGGTGTCTCGCCCTCCTTGACGACGATGTCCTCGGGAGCGATGTCACCGGGCTTGGCGGGGGCCGCCGATTTGGTGGCCTCCATCTGCTGGAACAGCTTGAACGGGTTCTCGGGGGTGGCGATGACGGCGCACTGCCCCGCGACCAGCGGCTTCAGCTTCTCCAGGCCCGGCCTCTCCTTGGCCGCTTCGTCGATGGCGATGAGCAGCAGGTTGTTCCTGGTCATCATGACGGCGGCGTTCTTCCTCATCCCGTGACGCATGTCCTGCATCTGGGGGGAGGGGATCCCATGGACATCGACGATGGCAACGACAGGGTTCTTCACCATGACGTCGGCGAGTTCCTTGACCTTCGCTTTCTTCCAAGATGCTACGTGTGCCATCTCGTTGCCTCCTAGATCAATCTCTCCGACGGACCCATAGTCGTCTTGACATAGGCCGAGTCAATGTTCATCTTGCCTTTTTCTAGCTTGCCGATCACCCTCTTAAGGATGGCGTCGACGTTCTCTGCTATCTCTTCGGGAGCCATGTCCACCGTGCCCACGGGCGCCTGGAAGGTCTTGCGGTCCTTGGAACGGACCGACACGGACTTCCGCAGGTTGTCTATCATGGGCTTGGGGTCCGCCCCTGGCGGGATGGGCTTGGGCATCTTTCCTCTCGGCGCGAGGACGATACCCAAACGCTTACCGATTTGGGGCATCAAGGGGGCCTCGGCGATGAAATAATCGACCTGAGAGGCGACCTTCTTGGCCTGCTTCTTGTCATCGGCGATCTTTCCCAGCTCGTCGGGAGTGATCACCATATCGGCCACGCTTCTTGCCTTGGCGGCAAGCTCAGCGCCTCCGATGACGCAGACCCTTAGCGCCTTACCCCTTCCATGTGGCAGAACAACGTCTTCCTGTATCCTGTTCTTGGGAACAGACAGGTCCACATCCCTGAGGTTAATGGCCAGGTCAACGGTCTCCTTGAAGTTCCTCTTAGGCGAGGACTCAAGGGCCTTCTTGACGGCCGCTAGGGTTGTTTTCTCTACCAAATAAGATACCTCCTGTAGTGCAATTGAGCAGTGAAGCTCTCCTACAGTGCGGGTTCCCTTAATAGGGCATTGCTTAAAATAGTTTTGGATGGGGGAGGTACCCCGATCACTTGGCGAGCTGCTGGTCGAACTTGCCGGCCAGTATCTCGTTGCGGGCCACCTTCGGCTCCATTCCCTCGATGGTGACGCCCATCGAGGTGCAGGTGCCGACGACCTCCAGGACCCTCATCTTCAGGTCCTTGCCCATAAGGGAGTCTCCCTTCATCTCGGCGATCTTGATGGCCTGGGCGATGCTCAGGTTACCGATCTTGCTCGCCTTAGGCGATCCGCTCCCCTTCTCCACGCCCAGCTCCTTGGAGATCAGCGAGGAGGTCGGGGGAGTGCCCACCTTGACCTCGAAATTCTTGGTCTTGGAATCGATGATGATCTTGACCGGGACCTTCATCCCGTCGAACGCCCTGGTCTTGTTGTTGATCTCGGCAACGATCTTGGGGATGTTCACACCTAGGGGACCGAGGGCGGGGCCCAGCGGCTGACCGGGGGTCGCCCGGCCTCCTTCTACTAGCACTTCAACTGTATCTGCCATATAGCTTCACCTTTCTTTCTCTAGAACCCTGACATGGTCTCCTCTGACCGTCACCGGTATGGGGACCATCGCTTCGAACAGCTCCACGGTGATCTCCTCCTTGGATTCGTCGATGTTCTGGACCCTGGCCTTCTCGCCCTTGAACGGTCCAGCCACCAGCTCGACCACGTCGCCCTCCATGATGCCCGAGACAAGGGGCTTGGGAGCGAGGTAATGGTCGATTTCCTCGAAGTTCATCTCTCCGTCGACGAAGCTGTGCGCCTTCCTGACCCCCTTCACCGCGTCCCTCATGCGGTCGGTGTTCATGCCCTCGATGAGCACGTACCCGCGCAGGTTGGTGGGTGCGAGGATGGCGGAGATGTCTGACTTGCCGGACTTGGCGCGCGCGCCGATGCCGTCGGTGACATCCTTCTCATGTCCGATGGATGTCTTGAGCGCAAGGATGGACTGCCTGGCCTCGGCAGAGAACTGCAGCCGGTCGCATTCCGAAGACGCCTCCACCAGGCATGCCTCCAACGTGATGTCAATGCGGTCCTTGAACGCCGACCCGACCGGGGCGTAGACCTCCAGCTTCAGCTCCTTGGGCTTGGCACCCTCCAGGAAGAAGTCGAACTCCGGTTGGGATTGGGAGCTGTGAGTGTCAAAGAGGGAGCTGCCAGTGGCGTCATAGAGGCGCACCGACCACTCCGCGGCATCCGCCGGGATGAGGTTTATGGACACCTTCATGTGGGCCTTCTTCTTGGCCGACTCCTTGCTCTTCAGCTGGAAGCTCCAGCTGGTCATGCCGGACGCGGGGATCTTGGCCTCCCCGCCCTTGCCTACGAATGAAAGCATGCCGCTGCCTCCGAGGGAGGGAGCGAACGCCTGTGAATCTTCCTTCATGTCGATCAATCCTACACGAGATTGCTCAGCCGAAGTATGTCGGGAGGTAGGTCATCAGCCAGTAAATGAGGAATCCCATTCCCCCGATGGCCAGAAGGCCCAACCCGGTGATCTGGACGACCTTGATGTATTCATCGGTGGAAGGCTTGCGGGCCATCTTGATGACTCGGCCGTACTTGCCCTTGCCGATCCTCTGGACCCGCTCCTCGATGTCCTTTTGGACTTCCCAGGACTTTTCCACAACGTCCATGTTGATACACCCTTCGGTGGTGATTTGTGCGGTAGGTTAGAGACAACTACTTAATAAAGTCGACGTCAACCACCTTTTTCGATCGCTCTTCCCGCGGACCGATGATGTTCTTCGACTTCACTCCGGTGATCACGACCATGACCCTCACGGTATCCTTGAGGGTCGGGTCCACCGCGGCACCCCAGATGATCCTAGCATTAGGGGCGATCTTGGCCTGAATGATCTCGGCCACCTTCTCCGCCTCGGAGATGCTCATGTTGTCGCCGCCGCTGACGTTGACCAGCGCGCCGGTTGCGTTGGAGATGTCAACATCGATCAGCGGGGAGTTGATGGCCTCGTTTATGGCATGCTCGACCCGGTCCTCATCGTCGCCCTCGCCCATGCCGATCATGGCCACGCCGGCGCCCTTCATGATGGTCTTCAGGTCGTTGAAGTCGAGGTTGACCAGTCCGGGCTTGGTGATGAGCTCGGTGATGCCCTTGATCGCCCGGACCAGAACCTCATCCGCCACCTTGAATGCGGCGTTGAGTGCTAGCCGGGGGCACAGCTCGAGGAGCTTGTCATTGGGGACAACGATAACGGTGTCCGCCGCCTGTCTCAGCTTCTCCAGGCCCCACTCGGCGTTCTCCGAGCGGATGACACCCTCGGCCTTGAACGGGTAGGTCACCACGGCGATGGTCAGCGCGCCCATATCCTTGGCCAGTTTGGCCACATAGGGAGCGGAGCCGGTGCCGGTGCCGCCGCCCATACCGGCGGTGACGAAGACAATGTCCGATCCGGTCAGGATCCTCCTCAGCTCCTCCTCAGCCTCCTTGGCCGCCTCTTCCCCCACCTGGGGCAGCGCCCCGGCCCCCAGGCCGCGGGTGCTCCTTCGCCCTAGGAGAATCTTGTGCGGTGAGCGTACCGCGAGAAGATGCTGCGCGTCGGTGTTGGCGGCATATATGTCCGCGCCGATGATACCGACCTCGGAGAGGCGGTCGATGGTATTGGTGCCTCCTCCCCCGCAACCAATGATCTTGATGGTCGTCTTCAGGCTCTCCAGGATCCGTACGAGCTCCTGGTCGGCGGAGGAATATTCATTATTATAGGTGGGACCGAGATCTCCGCCCTGGGCACCAGCGCGGGATATGGCGTCACTGAGGAATGACTTCATTATAAGCCCTCCTGGGCACAGCCAGTAGCCAGAACTGGTCGCCCGGGCGAGGGTTAAGAAGCATTTATAGTTTAAAAGGTTTCGGTGCCAGTGATAAAATACGCAGACTGTCTGGTAAGGGTAAAAAAGTGGGCCGGAGGGGAGGCTCCGGCCCCGGAGGTGCGCTACGCTTTTGCTAGAGCTTCGAGTCGTCTCACTTGATGAAATCGACGTCGGTATCCTTCAGCCGGGATGTCTCCTTGGAGCGGCCCAGTATCTGCTTGGACTTCACTCCGGTGATGACTACCATTACCCTGATCTTGTGCTCCAGGGTCGGATCGATGGCCGCACCCCATATGATCCGTGCGCTGGGCTGGACCTTGGACTGAAGCACCTCGGCGACCTTCTGGGCCTCCTGGATGGTCATGTCTCCTCCGCCGACGACGTTGACTAGCACCCCGGTAGCGGAGCCGATGTCCACGTCCAGCAAGGGAGAGTTAAGGGCGTCCTCGATCGCTTCCATGGCGCGATCCTCGGTCTGCCCGTTGCTTTCGCCCAATCCGATCATGGCCACGCCGGCGCCCTTCATGATGGTCTTGACATCGTTGAAGTCGAGGTTGACCAGTCCGGGCTTTGTGATGAGCTCGGTGATGCCCTTGATCGCTCGCATGAGCACCTCATCAGCGACCTTGAATGCGGCGTTGATGGACAGCCGGGGGCACAGCTCGAGGAGCTTGTCATTGGGAATGACGATTACAGTATCAGCGGCGTTGCGCAAGCGTTCCAAGCCCCACTCGGCGTTCTCCATCCTCATCTTCCCCTCGCCCCGGAAGGGCAGGGTGGTGACGGCGATGGTGAGGGCACCGATGTCCTTGGCAATCTTGGCAATGTACGGGGCAGATCCGGTGCCGGTGCCGCCGCCCATACCGGCGGTGACGAATACGATGTTAGCATCGATGAGAGCCTTCCGGAGGTCCTCCTCCGCCTCCATGGCCGATTCCTCTCCGATCTTGGGCAGCGCCCCGGCCCCCAGGCCGCGGGTGCTCCTTCGCCCTAGGAGAATCTTGTGCGGTGAGCGTACCGCGAGAAGATGCTGCGCGTCGGTGTTGGCGGCATACAGCTCGGCGCCGGTTATGCCCTCCTGGGCGATCCGGTTGATGGTGTTAGAGCCGCCACCTCCGCAGCCAATGATCTTGATGTTAGTCCTGAGCTTCTGCAGCAGATCCAGTAGTTCTGCGTCGGCAGAGCTTACCTGCGTGACGCCGGACCTCACAGGCGCAACCGAGGGCCCGAAGGAGCCTGCGGTAGCGCTCTCTCTAGCCAGCGCTTCCTCGACCAAAGATTTCATAGTGCATCCCTGCTCGCCGAAATGGCCTTTTTAGGTATTAATAAATTGACCCAGGACTTTTATTCACGAGCAATTACTTATGGGGCCGGCAATATCACGCATCCATGCAGGAACGGGCCGAGGTGAGGTTCTTCGGGAAGGTGCAGGGTGTGTCCTTCCGCGCGTACACCAGACGCTACTCCATAGTCGCCGGTGTGCACGGTTGGGTGCAGAACATGGCCGATGGATCGGTGGCGGCGGTCTTCGAGGGTGAACGATCAGACATCCAGAGGGTCATCCACCGGCTATGTGCCGAGCATCCCCTGGCCGAAGTGGAGCGTTTCGAGGTCCAGTGGTCGGCAGCCACCGGGGAGTTCGATTCCTTCGCCATCCGTCCGTAG
Organism: Methanomassiliicoccus sp.; assembly: GCA_033485155.1. Classification (NCBI taxonomy): domain Archaea; kingdom Methanobacteriati; phylum Thermoplasmatota; class Thermoplasmata; order Methanomassiliicoccales; family Methanomassiliicoccaceae; genus Methanomassiliicoccus; species Methanomassiliicoccus sp. The sequence goes on along the minus strand of JAWQJJ010000009.1, from coordinate 85,237 downwards.
TCATTCGATGGTTATGCCGTAAAGCCGCTCAGGGTTGTCCTTATGAATGCGTAACGCGCGCTCCTCGGTCAGCACTCCTGAGGCCAGGAGGGCCTTGGTGCGCTTGGGGACGGTGTTGATATTCATGACCGCCCCGGGTCGGGACAGCTCGTCCAGGAAGTCGGTCTCCATGACGAAGCGGTCCCCCTTGGATAACGCTTCCTTGATCGCCGGCTTGCTGGCGAGAACAGAGGGGAACAGTCCATGGTTCTCCTCGTCCAGCACGAGGGGAGGAGAGTAGTGTTTTATGACCTTCTCCCTACACAGGCCGGCACTATCGGCGATGCGGGCCAGGTCGAGCATGACCGCCGGGTCGCCGCTCTCGGTGTGCAGCACCACGGGGCAGGAAGCCTCCTTGGCAAGCTCCATGCCGTAGCGCATGATCTCGTTCGAAGCATCCAGGATCTCTGCGCTGACCGGGAAGTGCGGTCGACCGATCTCCCCTATGGCCACTGTCTCGCGCTCGAGCACCAGCCTCTGTGCCTCCTCCATCCCGTCCTTCATGATCTCGACGGCGCGGGGAAGGCCGAACCTTTCCGCCAGTCCGATGAGCAGCACCGGGTACGGCCCGACACAGGCGAACACCTTGGCCCCGCTCTCGGCGTTGCACTTATCTGCCATACGAAGGGTGATGCGGTACGATTCGGCAAAGTCCTCCCTGGTGTTGATGGGGACCTCGGAATAGGGCATGTGGCAGAGGACCGCATGGGTCCCCCCTGCCTGGAAAAAGTCCTTTAACGCTTCCACCCCCCTTCCCGAGGGCTGAAGGTGTAAATGGTTGTCGAAAACGGGGTGGGCGCTCAGCGCAGCAGCCCCGCTGCCTTAAGCTCCTCGGTGATCTTATTGACCGCAGCCTCGACGTCCTGGGGCTTCCGGGCCCCGGTGCACACCAGTTTACCGGAACCGAACAGGAGGACGACCACCTTGGGCTCGTCCAGCCGATAAACGAGCCCCGGAAACTGCTCAGGTTCGTACTCCACCCGTTCCAAGCCCAGGGATATGGCTATCGCGTTGAGGTTGATCTCTTGTCCCAGGTCGGAGGAGGCGACGATGTTCTGGACCTCGATCTTGGGCTCTACTATGATCTTGATGCCGGCCTTCTCGATCTGCTTGGCGACCTTGTTTATAGCCACCTTCACATGCTCCAGGCTCTTTGCTCCGGTGCATACGACCTTTCCGCTCCGGAACAGTAGGGTCGCGGTCTTGGGTTCCTTCAATCGATAGATAAGACCGGGGAACTGCTCGGGCTCGTACTCCGCGCCCTCGAGGGCAAGAGCAATCGCCTGCAGGTCAAGCTCCTCACTGAGAGATGTGGAAGCGACGACGTTCTCAATCTTTATCTTGGCCATAAGGTCACCTGAACCTGGGTATTTATATGCCTTTATAAAGCTTTTGCGTTAGCTTAATGGTGGGTGTGACATCCAGATGAACGGCCCACCCTTGGAGATTACGATAAATATACTAATGTGATGTAATAGTAGGTAATTTAGTATTTGATTGTTTTACATGAATAAATGAAGTCTTCCGCAGGTTGCTTAACTGGCCATCTGAGACCCTGTCCTATAGATTTATATAGTAAAAAATCTATAATGACATTTGTCCGACAAAAGTGACAATATTGTCGGACGTCATCGAGCGGGAAGCATGAGCGAGACTGAAAGGATTACCATAAGGATACCAAGCGACAAAGTCCAGGCGCTGGGGATATTGGTCAAGGAGGGCAAGTACCCCACCATCTCCGATGCCATCCGTGCGGCCATCGACAGCTTTGTTGAGAGCAACTTCACCCCCGAGCACATCGAGCGGGTCACCGTGGAGCTGCCAAAGGGAAACGTCGTAGAGCTGGAGTGCTTGGTGAAGGATGGCGATTCGGTCTCCATCGACGATGCGATCAGGAACGCTGTGAGAGAGTACACGAGGAAAAGACTGACCAAGTTGGAGGAAGGTCACTAGCCGGCATCCAAGTTTTTATGGATGCGAGCGGGGGCGGTCCTGTGGTGGGTCAAAACGATACCGAGGAGGAGCTGCGTCGGGAGTGCGCGGAACTCAAAATCCTTGTTATTGGTTGTGGCGGAGGCGGGTGCAACAGCGTGCACCGTCTCATGAACATCGGTATACAAGGCGTCAAGACGGTAGCTATCAATACCGACAAGAACCACCTGCGCACCGTCAATGCTGACCAGCGTCTGCTCATCGGTAGCCAGCTGACCCGTGGCCTGGGAGCAGGGGGGATCCCTGACGTAGGGGAGGCGTGCATGGAGAACGCCTTAGAGCCTCTCAACGAGATCCTCAAGGAAGCCGACCTGACCTTCATCACCGTGGGCATGGGCGGCGGCACCGGCACTGGGGTCGCCCCAGTGGTGGCGAGGCAGGCCAGGAGAACCGGCTCGCTCGTCATATCCATGGCCACCACCCCCTTCGAGTTCGAGCGGGGCCGTCGGATGGAGGCAGCCCGCCAGGGCATCAAAAAGCTCAACGACAACTCGGACATGATGCTCCTACTGGACAACAACCGACTGCTCGACATGGTCAACCACCTGCCCATGGAGCAAGGGTTCGGGATAATGGACCAGCTCGTCTCTGAGATCATCAAGGGCCTGGTGGAAGCTGTCACCCTGCCTTCGCTAGTCAATCTGGACTTCGCCGATCTGCGCACCATCATGCGCCACAAGGGCGTGTCCACCATTCTGTACGGCGAGAGTACCGACCCCGAGGGCGCGGTGCGCGATGCGCTCAGCAATCCTCTGCTGGAGATAGATTATGAGGGTGCGACAGGGGCGCTCATCCACGTCACCGGTGGTGAAAAGCTCTCGGTCAAGAAGGCGACCAAAGTGCTGGCGGGGATGAGCGAGCAGCTGGACCCCGAAGCCCAGGTGATCTTCGGGGCCAGGGTGGACGCCGAATGCAAGGACCTCATCAGGGTCATGGCGGTCATCACTGGCATCAAGGAGCTAGCGCCCAAGGAGGGAAGGCGGTCCTCCGAGCGTAGGGAGCTTGAGAATACCCTTGAGGACCTGGTCACCACAGATCGCCCGCGGAGCAGGTACTGATCACTTTTCGTTCTTCCGCTTCTCGATCAACTTGGCCGCGTCCCCGATGACGCCCATGATGGTGTAGAACTCCCACTTAGTCGGTACGCTCCTTCCCATCATCCGGCGGAACATGATCTCAGTGTTCTCCCTGCGGAAGTCGGGGTAGTCGATCGCCACCAGGAGGCGGGCGAAGTACTTGTAGAGAAGCTCGCGTTCCTCCTCTGAGGAGACCGGGTTCCTTGAGATGCGATGCCCCTGGACCTGGAACAGCTCGTAGAGGACAATGCTGACGGCGTGGGACAGGTTCAGCGTGGGGTACTCGTCGCTCGAGGGAATATGGGCCAGCAGGTCGCAGCGGGCCAGCTCCTCCTGAGAGAGACCGAGTCCCTCCCGCCCGAACAGCAGGGCGATACGTCCCTCGTGGTCTGCGGTCTTGCTCGCCAGCTCCCGTGCCGGCATGGGGATGCGAATATAGCGCTTGGGTCCGTGGGTTACGATGCCCGTGGTACCCACCACCAGGGAGCACCCCTTCACCGCCTCGTCGATGGTACCAACGACAGAGGCGTTGCTAAGGATGTACCCGGCATGTTTGGCTCGCTTGAACGCCTCATCGCCGATAGGGCAGGGATTCACCATGCACAGCTCGTCGAAGGAGAAATTGCCCATGGCCCGGGCCACTGCCCCGACGTTGCCTTCATGCTCTGGCTCTACCAGAACGACCCTGAATCGACCCATGCGCTCGGAACCATTAATAGGCCTGTTCTACTTAATCCTGACGTGATCTGGCGTGCCGCCATCAAGCTCGCCTACGATGGGCGGTCGTTCATGGGTTCCCAGAGGCAGCCGGGAGAGCGCACGGTGGAGTCGGAGATCATCGCCGGCCTCGTGAGGATCGGGGCCATAGAATCGGTGACCGCATCCCGCTTCCGCATGGCAAGCCGGACCGATCGGGGGGTGAGCGCACTGGGTAACGTGGCGGCATTCGACACTTCATTCTCCCGTCCTGCTATGCTACGAGCCATCAATTCGGCTGTGGAAGATGTCTACGTCTACGGCGTGGCCGAGGTGCCCCCGACCTTCAGCCCCCGACGGGCCAGAGGGCGATGGTACCGCTATATGATGTCGTCCAGGGGCCTGGACGTCGAACGCATGATCGAGTGCGGGGCCGCCCTCCAGGGCCAACACGACTTCCGCCGGTTCTGCAAGCCCGAGGGGCGGTCTACGGTGAAGGTGCTGGAGAGCGTCGCGCTGCGGGAGGTCGACGGCATACTGATCATCGATATCAGGGCCCGGGAATTCCTCCGCAACATGGTGCGCCGAATGGTCGCCGCCCTGTTCAAGGTGGGCGAAGCCAAGGCGACCGTGGCCGAGGTGCGCTCGGCGCTGGGGGGCCGTAACATCACTTTTGGTCTCGCCCCAGCTGAAGGTCTTACTCTAATGGACATCGATTACGGCTTTCCGTTCTCTGTCGAGTGCCCACCCACGATGTCACGGCGGGCTGAGGAGTACCGGTTGGATGCCTTTGCCCGGCTGGACTTCGCCGATTCCCTGCTTCAGCGTTGCCGGGAGTGAGCGCTCCCGGCTCATTCCAGCATCCGGAAGATGACGTTGGCGATGACTTTTCTCTCCTCCGGCTCGGCCACGGCCCACATATCCTTGATAAGCTCTTCCTCCTTGGTGGCAGGGCATACCTTCTCCGCCAGAAAGTCACCTAGGCGCAGGGCCATGTCCTTAATCTCGTCGTCGGAAATGCCCAGCCCTCGCGCCGCGGCGATGGCGTCCTGCAGCGTCTCCCTCCATGTGGTCCAATCCTTGGTGAAGTCCAGGGCGTTTATGCACATGGTCACCTGCTCTTCCTGTTGCTCCGTCTGGGTCTCTCTCATATGCCTTCACCTCATCGGTCGGACGTTGCATACTCCAGGCGTTATCATATATGCTTTTTCCATCGTGTGATGGGGAACGGGCGTCATGGCGAGGAAGGACCGAGCGCGGTTCTTCAGAGGCAGCGGTCCGTGGTAGCGTTCCCCTGAATATTTGGGCCGATAAGGGGGCGCTCCGGAGCCTCCGGCACTGGCCTGATGGTAGGAAACGGACATCCTTCAATTTTTGATATATGAAGGTTATTGTAGCATGCTACAAAACCGTTTTAATATGCGGTAGAAAGCTTCCCGATGACCTGAGATAGGAGGAGGGTCCACGGGGACGAGGGGTCCCGGGGCTTTGCCCCAAACCCCTCAAAATATGGATGTTTTTTTATTCGCGGGGGCTGTTCCTCAGCGTGTGATGATTGCGATCACCGGCACGCCGGGGACGGGGAAGAGCAGCATGGGGGCCATCCTGGCCTCCAGAGGTCGGGAGATCATCGAGCTGGGCGACCTCATCAAGAAGCATGCCCTCCACGATGGCATGGACGAGGAAAGGGGGAGCCTGGAGGTCGACCCCGATTACCTGGCAGAACGCCTTCCCGATCTGCTACCGGATGGCGAGATCGTGCTGATCGGTCACCTCGCCCACCTCGTGGGGGCCGATTTAATCATCGTGCTCCGCTGCAGTCCATCGGTGCTGGAGCGGCGGCTCGAGGCCCGGGGATGGTCGGAGGCTAAGGTCCGGGAGAACATGGAGGCCGAGGCCCTCGACGTCATCCTGGTAGAGGCAGTCGAGTCGGAGCAGGAAACGTTGGAGATTGACACCACTGACATGACCCCGGCTGAGGTCGCCGATGCCGTGGAGGAGATACTGGCGGGGGAAAGGGAGAAGTACGCAGTAGGGAATATCGACTGGAGCCAGGAGGTGCTGGGATGGTACTAGACACAAAGCGGGACCGGGTGGAGTTCATCATTCTGCCGGTGGCACGGGCGATGTCGAGGTTCCACCCCAATACGATCTCTTGGGCGTCCTTCGTTCTGGCCTGGGTCGCCGGAGCGCTCATCTTCTTCAGTCCTCAGGGCGGCACGACCACGGAAATCATCGTCATGCTGGTCCTAGCCTCTCTGGCCGTGCTCGCCAGCGGATTCCTCGATGCCATCGATGGCAAGGTCGCCCGATTGACAGGCCGGGCATCGAGGAGGGGGGACCTTCTGGACCACATATTGGACCGGTACTCTGACGTGGTGATGATCGGTGCGGTGGCGGTATCCGCATGGTGCAACCCGTACATCGGCATGTTGGCCATAATCGGGGTGCTGCTGACAAGCTACATGGGCACGCAGTCTCAGGCGGTGGGGGCCGGGCGGCTGTACGCCGGGCTCCTGGGAAGGGCCGACCGGGTTGTCCTCCTCACCATTGCCCCTCTCCTGCAGGCCCTTTTCGTCTTCCTCCTAGTTGGAGACGTAGGGTTCGGCTCCTCCATGTCCCTCTATCAGCTCTCCTACCTGGAGATCACCGATACGGTGCGCCTCTCCGCCTTCGAGATAGTGATGCTATGGTTCGCCGTGGTCGGCAACATCACCGCGGTCCAGCGGGCGGTCGAGATCTGGAGGAAGGTGACGGACTAGGCCTGCCCCGTGCGTTCTTCGGGGGGAGGTTCTTGATGCGGTAGTACGACAGAGGATGCTTTACGTACTCCTTGGGATGGTTGCACAGCGAGTCCGGCTCGAAACAGATCCCGTAGCTCTTCATGGTCGCACATTCGGGTGGGGTATACTCGGTTCCCGACGTCTCCCCGGTGATATGGTCCACCTGATACTTGGTCTTCGATTGATCAAAATCGGGGGAGGTAGCGTAGAGCGCGAGGATATCATCCGAGGAAAGACCGACATGATGCAGGAAGGCGGTTAGGGCGAACCGTCCCGAGTGCGGAATGTTCTCCCCGGCTTGGGCCATGCCGATGAGGTGCTTCATGCACGGCGGAAAGTTCTCCACGCTGACCTTGCCGAAGTCCTCGGCCTTGAACTGGTCTCGCTTGATGGCGGTGCGGTCCTTAAGCTCCCGCAGGTCCTCCCCCAGCGCGCGGGTGATGCTCTCTGTGACCGGCAAAGGCAGTTCAGACTCGATGCGGTCCTGGAGAGCCTGCTGCATGACCCGGGCGAACTTGACCTGGCTCAGGGTAACATGTCCATCCCGGACCTCGGTGTTCACGAGCTTCCATTCCTTGCTTCGCATGCGCGAGGTAAACCGCAGATAATCGGAGAAGTGCATCCTGACCGCGAGTTCCTCCCTAGCGTCCAGCTCGGTGGAGACCGGTACCCCAAGTTGGTAGGCCACCTCTTCTACCACATCGTTCTCCTCCCTCTCCAGCCGTTCGCACATGGCGACCCCCTCGGCCAGGGCATAGCGTTTCGTCAGGAACTTGTCCCCCACGCTGGACACGAACATCCTGGCCATGGGATAGGAAAGGATCTCCTCCAACTGTTCGGCCTCGGTGCCCATGGGACGGAGACGGATGATGCCGTCCTCCAGGGCATCCATCACCCTGGCCTTGCCCCGTGCCCGGGCCTGGCGGAAGGCCTGATGCTCCAGCAGGTCGTCGAGGGTGACCCCCTGGTCCTTGACATGCTCCGCCGCATCCTTGAGGAACGGGTACTTGGCGAGGTGGAGGCCCTCCATGGTCAAAGTCAGGCCATCCGCGGATAAATAAGTTCCAATCGACGCTTCAGTGGAAGGCAACGAGCTCGAGTAGCTCGTCGGTGACCCGGGGGTCGTCCAGCGCCCTGGCCAGGTCCTCTGGTCCCCGCATCGGTCGGTGGCGGAAGAGCCGAATGGCCCTTTTCCTTCCGACCCCCGGCAGGGCCTCCAGCGCCTTCAGGGAGCAGGAATTGATCCGCAGGGGATGCTCGATCGCGGTGATGCTTCGGAAGCCCCAGCCGATGACCTTGACGTCGACGAACCGGCCCAGTTCCAAGGTATAAGGTACCCCCACCAGCAAGGGGTATGAACCGATCTGGCGACCGAAGGTGGTGTTGCCGTCGTGCAGCTCGGTGAACACCCTGCGCAGGACGCGGCCCCGGGGAACCAGTCTTTCGAGCATGGGGCGATCGATCTCCTCCCTGACGAACTCCTTGAACCGCATGAAGTCCTGGTGGCTTACGGTCGGCGGGAACGGCCGGCGGATGGGGATGACCTGCCGAACGTTGATACGCCGTAGCAGCAATCCCTCCTCCAGGACGGTCCGCAGGAAGGCCCTGTCCCTCGCCAAGCCCTCTTTGGTCTCGCCCTCCAGTCCTATGATGAAGTTCAGACCGGGAAGGAGATGGGGAAGCCCGGTGGGGCCTACCGTACCGCCGACGCGGTTGATCGCTCGGATGGCCTCCATGGCCTGCTCGGCGTTGGCATTCAGATTGTTGGCATCCCTCACCGCCGGGTCGGCGGATTCCAGCCCGAGGGCGAGGACGTTGCCGGGGGTGCAGTTCCGGACCAGGCTCCGCAGGACCGCCGACGACTCCTCGGGGTAGGAGGCGATGACCGCGGGATTGGCGTTGTCCACGTGCAGCACGTCCGGCCTGAGCGAAGACAGGCCAGAGAACAGACGCTCCACCGCCCCGGGGTTTGGCCGGGGAGGGTCCCCGGCGCTCAGGTCGGCTTTATACGAGACGATGCAGGTCTGCGCCCCGAGCCTGAAGTTGACGACCCCCAGCTCCCGCAACTTCCGGCACTCGGCAATGATGTCCTCCTCATCCCGGAACGAGGGGCTCCCCTTCATCGGCTCCACGCAGAATGAGCATCCCCCCGAGGCATAGCGCACGCACCCACGGTAGGTCTCGACCTCGGCCACCATCGGTTGTGGGAAATCGGGATGGCGGAGGACGGTGTCCGCCCCGGCCAGTAGCCAGGAGTTCCATTCCTCCATCGACCTCCATCGCTCGCTCGCGCTTCCTGCGGTGAGCAGGTCATGGACCGAGGCAGCGGGGTCCCGGTTCGCGAGGTGATCGAACTTCCCGGCGTAGCTAGGGTCCAGGGCGGCCGGGCCGCCCAACGCCCTGATCCCCGGCAGCCGCTCGGCGAGGGTTACGATTTCCCTGCCCGATGCGGGCATGGCCCTGAGATACTTGCCCGGGACGGCGGAACCGGCCAGGACCAGACTCACCGCGGCGTGGGGCAGGGCGACGCCCTGGCGTACCTGATCGATGGTAACATACTCCGCCTCCGCTCCGGCCGCGCGCGCAGCGCCCACCGCGGCCCTGACCTGTGGAGATATGTATGGCGGTACTCCCAGGCAGGCAGGCTCGTCAACGTACCCGTCGATAATGAGCGCCCGGAGGACCCTGGTCATGGATGATGGAATGGACCGGGCGTATATCTACCATAGCTCTTGACCATCCTGCCTAGCGGCTTGGTGATATCCCGATTGCTGCCCTGTCCGATGACACCAGTGGCTAGAGGCCTTCCATGTCTTCATGCGGCCATCGTTCTCATCATCGAGTAGCGCACCAGAGCCGATGCTCAATCTTCTGGTGGACGAACATCAGTAGGCATGGAACCAACCAGGTTTGATGCTAGCGGCCATCGCTATGATGCGAAGATGAAGGGGAAGCCCCTGAGAATTGTGCCTAGACACGCGTTTGAATCTGTGGGATTGCACCAACCTTGGCAGATGAGGATGGAGAGTGTGGCTTCCCCTTCGAAACGAGCTGCCTCATGCAAGTTTAAATCAATTTCGCAATGAGATCTCATCGTCCAGAGCGACCTGTTTCACATGTAATCGTGAAAGATTACGTCCGGCCCACAGACGCCTCAGCTGGAATAAGGGGCGGGCCGGACGACCCCTGCATGGGAGTTATCATGGGGAAGCATCATCCATGCAGTGATCGGACCCATTTCAAGGTGCAACATCACATAAATTTTGTGAACGATGCCTCTATGGATTTCAAAGGGGTGAGTGGTCGAAGGCTCGAACGTTACTCACATGTGTAGTCGATGCTGATAGAATCTTATAATCCAGAAAATACCAGAATTATTATTTTAACACAATCATTTACTGTTTTGGTGGAAAGTTGGCAATTAGCTTCCAGTATTCGCATGAATTTAAAGGGAAGAGAGCGAACGAGGTCTTCGACAAGATCATGGTTTGGCTGACCAAAGAGGATGCCAAGAAGGTCGTTGGTACCGAGCCGACACGCATAGAGGCCATCCATGGCTCCCACAGGACCGTGAAAGGTTGGAAAAGAAATGCCAAGAAGGAGCTAACCTTCGACTTATCCCAATCATCGAACGGAGTGGTGGTATCCGTAAACGCGTCCCCGGTCATGATTAACAGTTCGGACCTCGCTCAGATGGCCGAAGATGCGCGATTGAACTGGGGCATGCTCCTCGAGGAATGCTGGGGCTTTGTAGAAGGGAAGACAATCACCGAGAATGGGGAACGCTTGAAGTTAGAGAAGGCCGACCTCGTAGCCAAGAACCGCGAGGAGGGCAAGAGAATGTTCCTGTACGGTTCTATGGGCGTTGTGATCGTATTTGCCGCAATCTTTACTATCGTCGGGGTAGCGCACATCCCTTTGCCCAGCGTGGTTTTCATTATTCCGGGGACAATGTGCGCAATGACCGCGCTCTGGGGTGCCACTAAGATGAGATCGAAATGAGATAAGCTCAGCCTGACAACGCAAATTGTCAGCCTTCCGATGGACGAAGGACAGTTCGTCACCCACTCGTTTCTTCATGGATAGTTGAGATGATGACAGCGATCTGTATTTTTATCCATACAATAATTATAAGCTGGATGAGGCCGTTTCCTGGCTGGGGATATAGGAGAGAAACAAATGGAGAACAATCCACCACCCATAGCGCAAGCTCCGATACCGTACTCGCAAATACCGCCCGTGCCACCACCTAGGAAGTCGAACAAGACGATCATCGTCGCAGTGATCATCATCGTCGCAGTGCTGGTCGTTGCTGCGGTGGCTATGACGGTGATGAATGCATCAGCCAATGTCAAGAGCACTTCCCAGGAAATGGTGCTCAAGCAATCCGATTTCCCATCAGGGTGGCGTACATCCGGGACAACCTTAGAATTGCCAGATCATCCAGGGGTCGATTGGGCCTACTCTGTGTTCAATAACTCGATCACCAGGGGGGCGACCGAATCGTTTGCCGAGGTCTCCTGCCAGATACTGACCTACAACTCCGTCGCCAGCGCCAAGGCGGACTATTCGAACATGATCCAGAACGAATCATTCCAGCCGGTTACCGAGGTAAGCGGTCACTTCGATCAGTGCCACCTGAAGGCCATCTCGGTCTCCACTGTGGTGATGAAGGAATATGTGTTCCAGAAAAAGAACGTCTGCGGAGTGATCGTCTTCTCTTATGTTGGGGGCTATCAAATAGACCAGGCATGGATAGATCAGATGCTGGATCTACAGGAAAGCAGGATCGTATAGGTCCATGCGCTAAACCACTTCCATTCTTTTTTCAAGGTACCGTGCTTGACGGTCCGCGCTCAACACAGCTGTAAATCGAAATAATGGATGGTCGGTAACAAGAGAAAAAAGAAGAATCGCTCCCTTTCGGTCGACACGGCTGGACATTCCCCCCTCGCCCCATGGCTCCTACAACGACAGATCATCGAGACCATATCTCTTGACTAATGGTCAAGGATATGGCCTCTCAACTCAACCTCCACGCTTGCAGGGGCCCATTCCCAGAACGACTCTATCTCTGTTCTTCACTTCGAACGCTGCTGCGAATCCTTCAGTCGTTGGACCATGGTCATACTTAATTCCGCTGAGCTTACCGAACGGTGCGGAGATAGGGACAGTCCAGGCCGGGCTGCCCAGGTGCACAGGCGGGCAGGGAAAAGCATCCGACGCATAACGTCTGTAAATCACAAGAATGATGAATAATTCGTCATCTCACTACGAAGGTCGCAGCGCGACGGCCTAGAGCGAACGGGAACGCGTCGGCATAGGAACAAATCCACCGAACAGTTTAAGAACGAAATCGAGGATTTCGAGCAGGTCCGGGCCCTGCTAGATTCTATCAAGCCCGGTGGAGCGAGTTCCCAATGACGATGGACAAGAAGACCGAGGAAGAACTGTTGAAAAAGGCGTACGAGCCGGCCAGGCTGGCCATGAAGTACCACCCCTTCTACGAGGGAAAGATCGAGATCACCGCCAAGTGCCCGGTCCGTAACTTCCAAGACTTCGCCATATGGTACACCCCTGGTGTCGCGGAGCCGTGCAAGGACATCAAGAAGAACCCCGAGAAGGTTTACGAGCACACCAGCAAGGGCAACATGGTAGCGGTCGTTTCCGACGGCACCAGGGTTCTTGGGCTCGGGGATATCGGCCCGGAGGCTGGCTTGCCGGTCATGGAAGGGAAGGCCTTGTTGTTCAAGTACTTGGGCGGCGTGGATGCCGTCCCTATTTGCCTCGCCACCAAGGATACCGAAGAGATCATCAAGACCGTCAAGTACCTCGCCCCGTCCTTCGGAGGCATAAACCTCGAGGACATCGAGAACCCCAAGTGCTTCGAGATCCTGGACCGCCTCCGGGCGGAGATGGACATCCCCGTATGGCATGATGACCAGCAGGGTACCGCGACCATCGTGACCGCAGGGGCCATCAACGCCCACAAGGTTGTGGGTAAGAAGATCAGCGAATCCAAGGTCGCCATGGTCGGCGCTGGCGCTGCCAACATCGCTATCTCCAGAGTTATGGTCGCTGCAGGCTTCAACATCAAGAACATCGTCATGTGCGACAGCAAGGGCACCCTGCACAAGGGGCGCGAAGACATTAAGAAGACTCATGCCGAGAAGTGGTTCATGTGCACCCACTCCAACGCCGAGAACGTGGTCGGAAGCATCGAGGATGCAATGAAGGGCGCCGACATCGTGGTCGCCGCGTCCCGGCCCGGGCCCGGTGTGATCAAGAAGGAGTGGGTCAGGGGCATGGCCAGTGACGCCATAGTCTTCGCCACCGCCAACCCCATACCGGAGATCTGGCCCTGGGAGGCTAAGGAGGCGGGGGCCCGTATCGTGGCCACCGGCCGGAGCGACTTCCCCAACCAGGTCAACAACTCCCTGGGCTTCCCGGGCATCTTCCGCGGGGCGCTGGACGTAAGGGCGCGAACAATTACCGACGATATGTGCATCGCGGCCGCCCTGGAGATCGCCAAGACTGCCGAGGACAGGGGCCTGAGCGAGGAATACATCGTGCCCACCATGGACGACTGGGAAGTGTTCCCCCGGGAAGCCGTGGCAGTGGCCATGAAGGCTATCGAGACCGGAGTGGCCAGGGTCAAGTTGAGCCGCGACGAGCTGTGGAAGCGGGCCGAGGGTACCATCAAGAGGGCCAGGAGCGAGACCAAGCTGCTGATGGACGAGGACTACATCCGCGCCCCTCCCGAGTAAAACCCTTTCCGTTACCCTTTTTCTATGGTGGCATCATGAGATATTCCGAAGCGACCAGGGGCAGAGTCTTCATCATCCGGCTGGAGCAGGGAGAGGTGGTGCACGAGGTCCTCGAGCGGTTCGCTTCGGAGCATGATGTCCGGGCCGCCGCGGTGCTCATGGTCGGTGCGGCGGACTGCGGCAGCAGCATCGTTTGCGGTCCCAAGGAGGCTAACGCCCGGCCGGTGGAGCCCCTGAGGCATGCGCTCCCCGGCGTCAGTGAGATGGCCGGCGTGGGTACCCTTTTTCCTGATGAGAACGACCGCCCGATGCTCCACGTGCACGCGGCATTCGGTCGGGACGGAAAAGCCTCGGCCGGCTGCGTTCGCAGCGGGGTAGTAGTCTGGCAGGTGCTCGAGGTGATAATGTTCGAGCTTGTCGGTTCCAACGCCCGTAAGGTGAGGGACCCCTCCACTGGCTTCGAGTTACTCGAGCCTTGAGGCTCGGTGCAGATACAAGATAAAATTAGGGCCGGCGCGGATGCGCCGAAGTGGTTTCAGACCAGGGTGATAGTGGTGTTCTCGACGCTCTGGACCTGGGGGATCGACCTGAGGGCCTCCTCCAGTTTCTCGATGATGCCCGAGGTATCGTCCATGATGGCGGTGACCTCGATGATCTTGAGACCGAAGGCGAAGGGCTTGATGCTCACGCTGTTGATGCCTACCCCGTCCGGGAGGACCGACGGCATGGCCTTGACGATGTCCTCGGGGTTGACCTCAGGACTCTCAGGAACGACGTTGTACACGGCGGCGACCTTTCCCATGGTACGCACCTAAGGTCCGGTGAACCCGCACTTGGTGCAGGTGTAGGTTACGCTCTGGTCCCTGCACTTAGGGCAGCGGCCGATCTCCACCACGCCGCACTCGGGGCACTTGAAGAACGTCATACCGTCGTTCTTGCCCAGCCTGACACCGCATGAGCTGCAAATCTTCTCTGATTCCATAGTGATCACCGAAATTTGAGCCGATAGAGTTTTGTCTTGGTATATAAGACCGCCGTTAATCTCAGAACCAACCCCGATACCTGAACAGGAAGACCATGACCAGAGCGACCACCGCCATCAATGCCAGCACTCCAGGGTAACCAAAGGGAGAGCTCAACTCGGGCATGTATTGGAAGTTCATTCCGTACAGGCCAACGATGAAGGTCAGGGGAGCGAACACCACCGAGATGAGAGTCAGCACCTTGACGATATTGTTGAGCTGATTGCTCACGTTGCTCTGGTAGATATCCAGGGTCTCGGCGAGCATATCGCGGTGGGTGTCCACGGTATCCATAAGCTCGATGGTATGATCGTAAGCATCCCGGTAGTAAGGGGCGGTGTAGTCGTCGACCAGGTCCGACTGCCCCTTCACCAGGACGTTGATGGCCTCTCGGAGCGGCCAGATGGCCTTGCGTACCTTAATCAGCACCCTCCGCAGGTGCTGGACCTCGGTCAATGAGCGGGTCCCGGTGTCCGTCAGAACCCTATCCTGGGCGTCCTCTATCATGTCTCCCAGGTCCTCGGAGATGGCGAAGTAGTCGTCGATGACCGCATCGATGATGTCGTAGAGCAGGTAATCGGCGCCCATGCTCCGGACCTGGTTGTGCTCATTGCCCAGGGCTTCCATGGTCCGTGAGAAGCGGTGCTTCTCCGGCACGATGGTCACCAGGAACCCCCTTCCCAGCAGGTTGATAGCCTGCCCCTCGGTCACCTCCCCGTTCTCCAGCTTGAGCAGCCGCCAGGTGATCAGGATATGCTCCTCGAAATCCACTAGTTTGGGGCGGGCAGGAAGGTGTTCGGCGATCTCTTCGATCACCACGGGATGAAGATGGAGGCGCTCCCTGAGCACCTCTAGGTCCTCCTCGCCGAGCTTGCCCCTCACGATGATCCAGGTGACCTTGCGCAGCCCGATACGGTCCAAGGCCTGGCCGATGCCGCTGACCTCCTCACGGACGACCGCCGTACTGTCGTAGGCCATAACGGTAATGGTCGTCCCGCCGGTCCCGGACATCGAGATGATAATGCATGAGGGGTGATTTCAACTTCGTGTGCGGTGGAGTCCTCAGCGACAGCGGGAGGAGGAAGCCGCACCGGATGTGTGATCTTCTGCGGCCAAGCTGCGATGCCAATAAAAATGTCAGACTGGGGCAGAAGTCCCGGCAAGCTTGAACGAATAAAATCACAGGTATCGTTCGTCTCCTAAGCCGCGTTAATGCGAGCGTGCTGACTCGACGCAGCGACGAATAGGGGCAACGGTACATGGCCCGCCGTCATCCGGCCTGTGGTCGTCCGTTCTGCCGAGGCGTCGGCAGGAAGTAGGAACGGTAAGCTCCTCCTGTCAGGGAGAGGTCACTGACCGGTCCCTGAGACGAGCCCGGAGGACGACCTCCTCATGCCGGTCGTCGGTCCTGATCTCGCGCACCATTAGCTCCCGGCCCTCGATATCCATGATGTTCATGGCCGGCCGGGAGCGCCCCTTCAGGCGGCGGGAGGTGGAGGTGGCCGCGGTGATGAAGAAGCATCCGTCCAGGTTCCACACCCACGCCAGGTGTTTGTGGCCCGATAGCACGATGTCCACCCCAGCCTCCTTGCAGATGCCCAGCAGGTCTCCGGCGTCGGTGGGGATCTGTCTCTCTCGCCCCGTCCCGGGGATCGGGATCAGGTGATGGTGTAGCGCCACTATGCGCACTCCCCGGCCGGACAGGTGGTTGCGGATATCGTCGTAGTGCTCCCTCCCCACATGCCCGTCGTCAACGTCCGGTTCGGTGGAGTCCAGGCCGACCACGGTCACCTCTTCCCCGTGGTAAAGGGGAAAGCGGGGGCCGATGATCTCCTCGAAGATGGTGTAGCCGAGGTTCCGGGCGTCATGGTTGCCAGGCACGATCAACCGGTCTTTCACTTCCAGGCGGTCCAGGAACCGCTTGGCCGCCTCGTACTCGGCGACATAGCCGTCGGTGGTCAGGTCCCCGGTCACCACCAGCAGGTCCGGTCCCTCCTGCTGGATCGTCCGAGCGACATTGTCCGCGTATTCCTGAACGAACAGGGAGGAGGAGAAATGCAGGTCCGAAATGTGTGCGATCTTCATCATCACCACGATGCCCGGGGGGCGAGATAAAGTTCGCTCCGTCCGAGTCATTTTTACCGCCATACCACATGCCTGAGATGTGAACGGCGAGGAAGAAAGCGTTTCGAAGGTCATGGACGAGCTGAGGGCTAGGTCAAACGAGGCTTCCCGGGCGGGCATGGCCCGCTACGGCATCGATACCACCGCCGCCCTCGGTGGGTCATCGGTACCCCAAATGAGGGCCATGGCCCGGCGCCTGGGAAAGAACCATGCGGTCGCCGCGGCGCTGTGGTCCACCGGGGTCCACGAGGCAAGAATACTGGCAACGATGGTCGACGAGCCGACCACGGTCACCGAGGAGCAGATGGAGGCGTGGGCCCTGGAATTCCGCTCCTGGGACCTGTGCGACCAATGCTGCACCAACCTGTTCGTGGCAACGCCCTACGCGTGGCCCAAGGCGGTCGAGTGGCCCCGCCGCCCGGAGGAGTTCGTCAGGCGCGCCGGTTTCGTGCTCATGGCCGTTCTGGCGGTTCACGACAAGAAGGCCCCCGATGCCCGGTTCCTGGACCTCCTGCCGGTTATCGAGAATGGGGCGGACGACGACCGCAACTTTGTGCGCAAGGCGGTCAACTGGGCTCTCCGACAGATTGGAAAGCGGGATATGGAGCTCAACCGGGCGGCGGTGGAGTGCGCTCTTAGGATCGCTGGCCGCGAAAGCAAGGCGGCACGGTGGATTGCCGCCGACGCGCTCCGGGAGCTGAGGGACGATGTGGTGCAGGCCCGCCTGCAGGCGCGGGAGATCAAAAAACACGGCAAGCCCTAAGTTTTCAATATCGTACGTCTATTAGGGGAGCGGCCGACCGAGGCGGTAGACCTCGAAAACCGCTGTTGTTCCAGCTCTGGCCCCACCCTCTTGATAACCTTTAAATAATTAGAGTCTTTACATGGGGTTCTGCAATGCCTATTAGCTTGCAATGGGCCCGTAGCTCAGCTAGGTAGGACGGTGGCGGGGAAGCTCATCACCATCCCTAGAAAGAGCATCTGGCTTTTAACCAGGTGGTCCGGGGTTCGAAAGGCGCACGGCCTTCCCGTGCGCTCCGAAAATCCCCGCGGGCCCGCCCTGGAAATATAGGAGAGGAACGATGGAAGGTGTAACGTTCGGGAAGCCAGCGCGGCGGTCTTTTATAACCCTGACTCTTAGTCAAAACCAATTTCCAGCAACAACGGGCGAGGTGAACTAGGTGGTAGAGTCGGATTTACACGTTTTGGAGCACGATCTCGTGCCAGAGCATTCCCTGCTCTCGGAGCAGGAGGCCGAGAAGGTCTTGGCCAATTTGAAAATAACTAGGGACCAGTTGCCGAAGATCCGGAGGGACGATTCTTGTATCCGGCTCTTAGAGCGCATCGAGGGACCTATCAACCCCGGCAGGATAATCCAAATCAGACGGAAGAGCGATACCGCCGAGGAGTTCATAGTATACCGCCTTGTGATCAGCAAGGAGCTCAAGGGGTGAGAACGAATTGCGTGATTTGATTGAACTGTATTTCAAGGACCGGTCCATCGTAAATCATCACATCTCCAGTTTCAACGATTTCCTGTCCACGATGGACAACCCCAACAGCCGCATGCAGAAGATAGTAGACAACCTGAGGGTGTCGGCGGATGATACCAGCAGGGGGATAATAAAACTCGAAGAGGACCGTACTGACGGCCGCAAGGTCGAGATTCGGGTAGGTCGCCGCCGGGACGAGAAGACCGGCAACATAGACCCGCAGTACAGCCGGCCCACCATTCGCATCCTCAACCCGGTGGTCCGGGAGGCGAACGGAGCAACGCACAAGCTCACTCCCATGGAGGCGAGGCTGCGTAATCTGAACTATCTCGCTCCCATCGAGCTGGAGTTCACTATCATCGAGGACGGCATCGAGAAGGAGCCGGAGAAGGTGCACATCGGCGATCTGCCCATCATGCTCCGGTCCAAGCGGTGCAACCTCTACAAGGAGAACATGGAGGAGGAGCGGGAGCTCACCGACAGCGAGTACCGCGAGAAGCTCATCGAGGCTGCCGAGGACCCCGCGGACCCCGGTGGATACTTCATCATCGGCGGCACCGAGAGGGTGCTGATATCCCTAGAGGACCTGGCCCCCAACCGGGTCATGGTTGAGTACAACGAGCGTTACGGCACCCAGCTCGAGGTGGCCAAGGTCTTCTCTCAGAAGGAAGGGTACAGAGCCCTCACCCTGGTGGAGAAGAAGAAGGACGGCATCCTTATGGTCACCGTCCCGGCGGCCTCCGGTCAAATTCCCTTGGTCATCCTGATGAAGGCCCTGGGAATGGAGAACGACAAGGAGATCTACGACGCCATCGTCAGCGTGCCGGACATGGCCAACATCGTGTACGCCAACATCGAGGAGTGCCACGATAAGAAGCTGTACCCTCCAAACGGTGTGTTCACCACCGAGGACGCGTTGAACTATCTGGAGCGCAAGTTCGCCACCGGACAGGCTCGCGAGTACAGGGAGAAGAAGGTCGAGTCCATCATCGACCGTTCCCTGCTGCCTCACCTTGGAGACACCAAGGAGGACCGCATTAAGAAGGCCTACTTCCTGGGCCGTATCGCTCGCTCCGTGCTGGAGCTGAGCATCGGGATGCGGAAGGAGGACGACAAGGACCACTACGCGAACAAGCGCTTGAAGCTGTCCGGGGACCTCATGGAGGACCTGTTCCGGGTGGCCTTCACCAATCTGATGAAGGACCTCAAGTACCAATTGGAGCGCTCCTTTGCCCGGAAGAAGGACCTTCGCATCGGGTCGGCCATCCGTCCCGACCTGTTGACGCACCGCCTATTGCACGCCCTTGCCACCGGTAACTGGGTCGGCGGGAGGGCAGGCGTGTCGCAACTTCTGGACCGGACGTCCAACATGAGCACCCTGTCTCACCTGAGGAGGGTAACCTCATCCCTCACCAGGTCCCAGCCTCACTTCGAGGCCCGTGACCTGCACCCCACACAATGGGGTCGCCTGTGCCCCAATGAGACCCCTGAAGGTCAGAACTGCGGTCTGGTCAAGAACGCCGCTCTGATCATCGACGTGTCCGAAGGGTTCCGCGAGGAGGACGTACAGTGGCTCCTGCGCGACCGCGGCGTGGTCGAGGTGAAGGCCGGGGAAGCCATCACCGGAGCCAAGGTCTATGTCAACGGGGACCTCGTGGGCTACATTGAGAACCCCCGCGTGCTTGTGTCGGAGATCCGCGCCGGAAGGCGCCAAGGACTGTTGTCCAACGAGATCAACATCCGCTACGATGAGGAGATGGGCGAGGTCATCATCAACTGTGACGAGGGCCGCCTGAGGCGCCCTCTGCTGGTCATCCAAGAAGGACGGCCGGTCATCACCCGCAAGCATCTCGAGGATATCCGCGAGGGCAAGGTCAAGTGGGCCGACCTGTTGCGCGAGGGGGTCATGGAATGGATCGACGCCGAGGAGGAGGAAGACTCCCTGGTGGCGGTGGAACCCTTCGAGCCGCCGGCAAGGTGCACCAACTGCGGCCGCGCCCTGTCACCCACCGATGTCGACTGGATGAACCCTGGAGTGGACACCAAGGACGCCACCGTCAAGTGCAAGCACTGCGGCGGGGACATGAAGGTACCGTTGCTCATCACCTCCGAGAACACCCATATGGAGGTCGATCCCATGGTCATCCTGGGCGTGGCCGCCGGCGTGGTGCCATACCCCGAGCACGACTCGTCTCCGCGTGTCACCATGGGCTCGGGTATGGCCAAGCAGTCGCTGGGCCTGAGCTGCACCAACTACCGCAAGCGTCCCGATACCAGAGGCCATGTGCTCCACTATCCGCAGAAACCGATGGTGCAGACCAAGCCCATGGATTTCGTGGCCTTCAATGACCGCCCGGCCGGACAGAACTTCGTGGTCGCGGTCATCTCTTATCACGGGTACAACATGGAGGATGCGCTCATCCTGAACCGCGCGTCCATCGAGCGGGGTCTCGGCCGGTCATCCTTCCTCAGGACCTATCGGGCCGAGGAGCGCCGGTACCCCGGAGGGCAGGAGGACCATTTCGAGATCCCCTCCCCCGATGTCCGTGGTGCCCGTACCGACCTCTCCTACGCCAACCTGGGCGAGGACGGCCTGATCTCCCCGGAGACGCTGGTCTCCGGCGGCGATGTGCTGGTCGGCAAGACCTCTCCGCCCAGGTTCCTGGAGGAGGAGACGGACTTCCTCACCCCGCAGAAGCGGAGGGAGACCTCTATTACCATCCGGCCGGGAGAGAGCGGCTGGGTCGACTCGGTCATGCTCACCGAGTCGGAGAACGGCTCCCGCCTGGTCAAGGTCAAGGTGAGGGACGAGCGGGTCCCCGAGCTGGGTGACAAGTTCGCGTCCCGGCACGGGCAGAAGGGAGTCATCGGCCTGATCGTGCCGCAGGAGGACGTGCCGTTCACCTGCGATGGTGTGACCCCCGACCTTGTGATCAACCCCCACGCCATTCCGTCGCGTATGACCGTCGCCCACGTCCTAGAAATGATCGGCGGCAAGGTAGGAGCGATGGAGGCGCGTTCGATCGACGGTACCGCCTTCTCCGGTGAGAAGGAGCAGGCCCTGCGTGAGGCGCTGGGCCGCGCTGGCTTCAATACCACCGGCAAGGAGGTCATGTACGACGGTCGGACCGGGAAGAAGATCGAGGCCGAGATATTCACCGGCGTTATCTACTACCAGAAACTGCACCACATGGTGTCCGGAAAGATGCACGTGCGTTCCCGCGGCCCGGTGCAGATACTAACCAGACAGCCGACCGAGGGCCGTTCCAGGCAGGGCGGTCTGAGGTTCGGTGAGATGGAGAGGGACTGCCTCATCGGGCACGGGGCGGCCATGGTCATCAAGGATCGTTTGCTGGACGAGTCGGACGGCACCTTCCTTTATGTATGCGGAAATCCCGCCTGCGGGCACATCGCC
Organism: Methanomassiliicoccus sp.; assembly: GCA_033485155.1. Lineage (NCBI taxonomy): Archaea > Methanobacteriati > Thermoplasmatota > Thermoplasmata > Methanomassiliicoccales > Methanomassiliicoccaceae > Methanomassiliicoccus > Methanomassiliicoccus sp. The sequence goes on along the minus strand of JAWQJJ010000009.1, from coordinate 63,830 downwards.
ATGATGGACCGCCGGGGGGCCATCCGCTGCCCGGTATGTGGCAACAACACGAACGTGCACCTCGTCCAGACGAGCTATGCGTTCAAGCTGTTGCTCGATGAGCTGCTGTCACTTGGCGTCGTCATGCGCCTTCAGCTGGAGGACCTAAGATGATGCGAGGCGTTTCAAAGAGGATCGGTTCGATCAAGTTCTCGACACTGTCGCCCGACGAGATCAGGAAGATGTCCGCCACCAAGGTCATCACCGCGGATACCTACGACGATGACGGCTTCCCGATCGACATGGGCCTCATGGATCCCCACCTGGGGGTCATTGAGCCGGGTCTGCGCTGCAAGACCTGCGGTAACAAGGTGGACGAGTGCCCCGGGCACTTCGGCCATATCGACCTGGCCATGCCGGTCATCCATGTAGGCCTGGTCAAGGAGATCAAGAAGCTTTTGCAGTCAACCTGCAAGACCTGCGGGCACCTCCTCATGACCAAGGAGGAGGCACAGCGCAAGGCCCAAGAGTGGGCGGACATGGACGACCTGGGCGGCGATGCCATCGACTACCGCCTGTTGGCCAAGGGAACGGCCAAGGACGCGTCCAAGAACACCATTTGCCCCTATTGCGGTCAGGAGCAGGGCAAGATCACCCTGGACAAGCCGACGACCTTCCGCGAGGATGGCCACAAGCTCACCCCCAAGGAGGTCAGGGAGCGCCTGGAGCGCATACCAGACGAGGACCTCCCTCCGTTGGGCATCGATCCCAACTCCTGCCGCCCTGAATGGATGGTACTGACCGCCCTGGCCGTACCGCCGGTAACGGTCCGTCCGTCCATCACCCTGGAGTCCGGGGACCGGTCCGAGGATGACCTGACCCACAAGCTCGTGGATGTCCTGAGGATCAATCAGAGGCTTCGGGAGAACCGTGACGCCGGCGCCCCCCAGCTGATCGTCGAGGATCTCTGGGAGCTGCTGCAGTACCACGTCACCACCTACTTCGACAACCAGACCTCGGGCATCCCCCCGGCCAGACATCGTTCCGGCCGGCCGCTCAAGACCCTGGTGCAGAGGCTGAAGGGCAAGGAAGGCCGCTTCCGTTCCAACCTGTCCGGTAAGCGTGTCAACTTCTCCGCCCGTACCGTCATCTCGCCCGACCCCTCTCTCTCGATCAATGAGGTCGGAGTGCCCGAGGAGGCCGCCCGTGAGCTCACCGTTCCGGTACACGTCACCCGGTCCAACCTTGAGTTCCTGAGGTCCATGGTTAAGGGTGGCTCCAACCCTCCAAGGATTGACGGCAAGTACCTGCCCGGTGTCAACTACGTCATTCGTTCCGACGGCCGCAGGATGAAGGTCACCGACCGCAATGCAGAATCGATCGCCGAGGGTCTGGAGGTCGGATACGTGGTCGAGCGGCACCTCATGGACAAGGACGTCGTCCTGTTCAACCGGCAGCCGTCCCTGCACCGCATGTCCATGATGGCTCACACCGTGCGGGTCATGCCCTGGAAGACCTTCCGCTTCAATCTGTGCGTCTGCCCGCCGTACAACGCCGACTTCGATGGCGATGAGATGAACCTGCATGTATTGCAGAGCGACGAGGCCCGGGCGGAGGCAATGATCCTGATGAGGGTGCAGGAGCACATCCTGTCCCCGAGGTTCGGAGGCCCGGTCATTGGCGCCATCCACGACCACATCACCGGGACCTTCTTGCTCACCCACATGGACCCCCGCTATGACAAGCAGGAGACCATCAGCATCCTCGCCAACATCAGGCACGACGATCTACCCAAGCCTATCATGGAGGATGGCAAGGAACGATGGACTGGACACCAGCTGTTCTCCCTTGTCCTTCCCGAGGACTTCCACATAACCTTCAAGGCCTCGATCTGCCGGAACTGCGCGGTGTGCAAGAAGGAGGATTGCGATCTGGACGCCTACGTCAAGATCCGCAAGGGGAAGCTGCTCACCGGCACTATCGATGAGAAGGCCATCGGTTCTTTCAAGGGCAAGATCCTCGACAAGATCACCCGCGACTACGGCGCGGACGCGTCCCGGGAGTTCCTGGACAACGTCACCAAGCTGGCCATCGGGGCGATCATGGTGCGCGGCTTCACCACCGGCATAGACGACGAGGACATCCCCGAGGAAGCGACCAGGCAGATCAACGAGGTGCTGACGGACGCCGTGCGAAAGGTATCGGAGTTCGTCCAAGCTTACCGCGAAGGCATCCTCGAGCAGCTGCCCGGACGTTCCCTCGATGAGACGCTGGAAGTGGAGGTCATGAAGGTCCTGGGACGCGCCAGGGACGAGGCCGGTCAGATCGCCGGCCGCCACCTGGGTATGGAGAACTCCGCGGTCATCATGGCCCGTTCGGGGGCCAGGGGTTCCATGCTTAACCTGTCCCAGATGGCCGGTTGCATCGGCCAGCAAGCGGTCCGTGGGGAGCGTTTGTCCAGGGGCTACTGGAACAGGACCCTTCCGCACTTCAAGAAGGGCGACCTGGGAGCGGAGGCCAAGGGGTTCGTGCAGAACTCCTACAAGAGCGGGCTCACCCCGACGGAGTTCTTCTTCCACTCTATGGGTGGACGTGAGGGTCTGGTCGATACCGCCGTTCGAACGTCCCGGTCGGGTTATATGCAGCGCCGGCTGATCAGCGCGCTGGAGGACCTCAAGCTGAAGCAGGACGGTACCGTCCGCAACACTGCGGACATCATAGTCCAGCTCCGGTACGGCGAGGACGGCGTGGACCCCTGCCGCAGCGTGCAGGGGGACGCGGTGGACGTGGACGACATTCTGTCCGAGGTTCTTGGCGACGACGCCGAGGCTCTGGCCCGCCTCGAGGAGAAGAAGCTGGCCGGCTACGCTACCATCGAGAAGGATCTCATGGAGACCATCGAGGAGGAAGAGGCCGAGGAGCCGGAATATGACGCCGGTGGGGGCGGAGGTGAGGACTGATGGCCCGTAAGGATACGTTCAACGCATTGCAGAAGAGGGGGATTGACGCGGCGGTCGCCGATAAGCTCCTCCAGGGGTACACCAGCATCACCGACATCGCTTCGGCGAGCTCCGCGGACCTGCTGTCCCTCGGTCTTACCGAGGAGCAGACGGCGACCGTGCTCAGCAAGCTGGGCAAGGCTAAGAAGGACTCCGGAAGCAAGAAAGCGGTCAAGAAGGAGGCCGTCGTCGAGCCGGTCAGGAAGGTCGAGTTCCAGCGGGTGATCAAGGCCAAGCCGGTCACCGCGTACGAGACCAAGCTGAACGGCATGCTGCAGGAGCTCGGTCTGGAGCTCCCGCGGAGGGTCGTGGTCACCCTTGGCGAGCGGCTGGAAGGCACCAACATTTCCGACGCCAAGATCAAGGAGATCCTGACCCGGTCGTCCCAGAAGTTCGAGCTTCACAAGATGGACGCCAACGAGTCGGCCGGTATCCTGGCCGCCCAGTCCATCGGCGAGCCCGGTACTCAGATGACCATGCGTACCTTCCACTACGCCGGTGTCGCTGAAATCAACGTTACTCTGGGGCTGCCGCGTCTCATCGAGATTGTGGACGCCCGCCGGGTGCCGTCGACCCCGATGATGACCGTCTACATCCAACCGGAGTACCGGGAGAACGTTGACGAGGTCCGAAGGGTCGCCTCGCGCATTGAGAAGACCACTCTGTTGGACATCGCCGACATCGAGACGGACATCGTCAACATGAAAGTAATAGTTCATCCCGACATGTCCAAGCTGGACCAGAAGGGCATCACTCTGGAGCAGATCGTGGAGCGGCTGAACAAGGACCGGCGCCTGCGCGGCCAGGTCGCGTTGGTCGCCGACGAGGAGGATCCTGCCCGTAGGCAGGTAGTAGTCTCCTCGGAGGAGGCCAGCTTCAAGAAGCTGCAGGGCATCGTGCAGGCCACCAGGGACTCGGTCATCCAAGGCTTGGATGGTATCGAGAGAGCTATCCTGAGGAAGCAGCCTAATGGCGAGTACGTCATCTACACCGCGGGGTCCAACCTCCGCGACGTCCTAGCCGAGGACAAGGTCGACCGCAAGCGGACGACCACCAACTCGATTCAAGAGATCTATGACGTGCTCGGGGTGGAGGCGGCCCGGAACTCCATCATCAACGAGGCGTCGAGGACCCTGGAAGAACAGGGCCTTACGGTCGACATCCGGCACATCATGCTCGTGGCCGACCTAATGACCAACGACGGCGACGTCAAGGCCATTGGCCGGCATGGGATCTCCGGCAGGAAATCGAGTGTGCTCGCAAGGGCCGCGTTCGAGATTACTGCCACCCACCTGCTCCATGCCGCTCTCACCGGAGAGACGGACGATCTGGACGGAGTGGCGGAGAACATCATAGTGGGGCAACCAGTCACCCTGGGGACAGGTGCTGTCAACCTGGTGTACGAGCCCAAGAAGAGGCCCAAGGAGGCAATCGAATGATAGATTTGGGAAGAGCGATTAAGGCCGCTGCGACCACCGGCAAGGTGGTCTACGGCGTGCAGCAGGCAGAGAAGGCGGTGAACAGCGGGGCGGCCAAGATGGTCATCTACGCTGACAACTGCCCGAGTGAGTTCCTCAGATCTGGAAACCACAGCATCAAGGTTGTCAAGTTTGAGGGTACCAACATGGAGCTAGGGGCTCTATGCGGGAAGCCGTTCTCGGTGTCCGCTCTGGCGGTCATCGACAAGGGTACCTCGAACATCCTTTCGTTGTGATCCTATGCCGGCTGAGATAACTTTCACCGAGGACACCCTGAGGTACATCAACCTCTTCGAGGCGGTTACCAAGACCAGGGTCAAAGACTGCATGGAGACCGAGGAAAAGCTCGTTTTCGTCGTCGAACCGGGCCAGGCCAACCGGGCCGTAGGCAAGGCCGGCGAGAACGTTATCCGCCTCAAGAACCAGACCGGCAAGAACATCCAGGTCATCGAGTACTCCGATGAACCGGAGAAGTTCATCCGGAACGTGTTCTACAACTACAACGTGCAGAACGTGGTCATCGAGAACCGGGGCAACGTCGTTCACGCGACGGTGACGGTGGATCCGAAGGTCAAGGGGCGCGCCATAGGCAAGAACGGGCGCAACCTCAAGATCGCTCGGGACATCGTGAACCGGCACCACAACGTCCAGAGCATCAGCGTGGCTTGAGCGGTTCCCGCTCCACTTCCAGCCTATCGGCGGTGGGGTACTCCTCCACCAGGAAGGACTCGTAGGGAAGCTCGGGGAAAAGCTCTTCGAGCACCCACGGGGCCACCTCAACCCTTTTCTTTTCCTCATCTTTTCTGAACAGTTCCTCGGGCACCTCATATTGGCGCAGGAGAGCGATGATCCCATCCATGGACCCTTCGACCACTCCCTTCAGCAGGGTGCCTTCCTCGGTGATGACGTCGGAAGGGAGCGCTACCCGCACCGCCCGGCGCTTGATCCTCTTCCGCAGTTGCACGGAGTCCTTGAAGCTCGAAGAGCAGTAGTGAACCGGCACCTTCCTGGCCGCGGCCACAGCCTTGAGGGCGGCCTCCTCGCTCCCCTTGACCGCCGCGGATACCTCATCCTTGACCTCCATGCCTCGATCCATCAGTCGATCCCAGTTGCCCTCGGAGAACTCCAGTTCGTTAAGATTGACGAAGTCCAACCTCGCTTCCGCAGCGTAGGCAATGAGGGCGCTCAACCCCTTCTCTTCTCCCGGGAGGGCTGGCACCTCGAGGCCGACCTTCATCCCCGACGACCGCTTGAACGCGGCGAGGCCGGTGCCCGCCATCGATGACCACATCTCCGCCGGGGGATGCAAGCGCAGCTCGTCCAGCCCCGCCTCCTCCAGACGGCGGAAGGCGTTGAGGTCCAGGGACGAAGTATATAGATGGATGTGATGTCTCGGCCCGAACTCCTGTTTGAGCATCTTGATGAGGTGCACCGTCCGCTCCAGGCAGGCGACCGGATCGCCCCCGGTCACCCCGGTGCCCTGAGCACCGATCGACCTCGCTTCCTCCAGGATTTCGTCGTCCGAAGCGACCCGGCGCTCGTTGGCATAGATAACATCCTTTCCCCTCTTCTCCAAGGACAGCGGGCAGTAGAAGCACCCAGTGGTGCATTGGCCGGAGACGAGGAGCACCATCTTGGTCCCCTGCCGGCATAGCACGCACCCGCGAGGCAAGCGGCCGGTGTACGCCGAGCCCGCCTCCATCGATTGCACCTTCATCGACCATTTGAGGCGCAGACGGCTAATAAACCTTTACTCGACGGGGGCCGGTCAGATCTGGTGGCTACTGTCGCATGCAAATGTTATATAGAAGCGGCTCGAAAATTAGTATGGGAGGAAGTTATGTCGATAAGGGTGGTTGAACCGGAGGTCTCCTTCGATATGGAGGGGGCGAGGGTCGAGCTGCAGGGATACGAGAGAGCGATTGATCGGCCTGCGAGCGAGATGATAATCGTCCCCAACGACCTGCCGACCAGGTGGACGGAGGTGCCGATCAAGCCCTCGGAGCGGCTCCGCGAGGAGAAAGTCGACTATGCCGTTTCGAGGTTCGCCCTCATGGACGGGCGGAAGGAATCGGGAAAACTTTCCTTCGAGGCCATGGTGTACCGCAACCAGAGGGCGGCCGTGGAGGTGCTGGTGAAGATGCTGGGAAAGATGACCAGCCTCCAGCTGACCCGGGTCGACCTCGGCACCGCGGGGGCCATGATGGAGGTCGTGGGCAAGGCAGGACGGAAGATGAAGGCCGTTGCCTTCGTCGAACGCAACGTGTTCGGCCTGATCATGCTGTCCTGCGATACGGAGAGCGGCGTCTCCGATGCCTGGCTCCTGAGCATGGGTCGGCTCATGATCTCCCGCATGCACTGAGCACATCTATAATGGGGCACAACCTTCACCCCTGCGGTGCATGGCATGAGGACGGATAACCGCATAATCTTGGCGCTGGACGAGACCGATGAAGTGAAGGCCCTGAAGGTGGCCGAAGAGGTCAAGGACCTGGTGGACGCCATCAAGATCAACTGGCCGCTGGTGTTGTCGACGTCCCCGGAGATGATCACCCGCCTCGCCCGCCTCGCCCCGGTCATCTGCGATTTCAAGGTCGCGGATATACCGAACACCGACCGCCTCATTGTTGAGCAGGTCCGACGCCGGGGTGCCTCCGGGGTCATCGTCCACGCCTTCACCGGTACCGATTCGCTGAGGGCTGCGGTGGAGGCTGCCGGTAACCTCGACGTGTTCGTGGTCACCGAGATGTCCCATCCCGGGGGGCAGGAGTTCACCGCCCCGCTGGCCGAGAGGTTCGCGGCCATGGCCGTGGAGGCCGGGGCGGCAGGGGTCATCGCCCCCGCTACCCGCCCCGAGCGAATCGCCAAGGTACGCTCTATCGTAGGTGACCTTCTGATACTCTCCCCGGGAGTGGGGGCACAGGGGGGAAGCGCCTCGGACGCCATCTCGATGGGGGCCGACCATGTCATCGTGGGGAGGTCAATCTACGGTGCCGCCGACCCCCGGGAAGCCGCCGGCCGGATTGTCGAAGAGGTTCGCAAGGTCCCCCGACGCCGCTGATCGTCAGCTCTGCCTCATTTGCGGTATGCCGTAAACTTGTATCTCGGTGCGATCCAACGGGAGGCGGCACGACGTCCTGGGCCCTCTTTCGTCATGAGGGCGTTCCATCGCCCGACCCGGGCATGATGGCTTTCGAGCACGGAAGCAATATTCTCATCGCCGATCAGGTGGCGCGGGAGCAAGCATTCAAGGTTGTGCCAGCACGGCTAAGCAGAGAGACAGTCTATTTATAGTGGACGGCTAATCACACACAGATTTCCGCTTAGGAGACTCTAACGATGGAAGCGAACGCAGGGAGGCCAGGAGGCCCATCCCAGAAGGAACGGAAGCCAGCGAAGGGCGGTCTCCGGTCCCGGCTCAAGGACAGTTGGCTGGGCAGGAACTGGGGCACCGTGCTCATCCTGGTGGCTGTGATTTTTATCGCATTCTTTGTGCGCAGCTACTTCGGATACTCCACATCGGTGGACAATGGCTTCCTACTCGGAGGAGGTTCAGACTCATACTACCACTTGCGCGTTATCGAGCACGTCGAGAGTACAGGTGAGCATCTGGTCCATGATCCCCTCCTGAACTACCCGATGGGCATCAGGAACATGAGGCCTCCACTGTACGACTGGTCGGTAGCAGTCACTAGCATGTTCCTGTCAGGGGTATCGGGAGCCTCGCTCTCGGACATGACAGGCTACACTCTGGTCCTCTCCGCTCCGTTCTGGGGCGCGCTGACCATCGTCCCGCTTTACATGATCACCCGGGCCGCCTTCGGCAACCGGGCCGGACTGCTAGCATCATTGCTATTCGCCCTGATGCCTGGCAACATCGCAAGGAGCGTGATCGCGGACGCCGACCACGACGCCATGATCCTGTTCTTCGTGGTGTTCTCGCTATACTTCCTGTTCCGTGCCCTGGTCACCATTAATGGTACCAAATGGGTCACCGACTGGAAGGATAGAAAGACCATACGCCCAGGGATACGTAACTATCTGGACACCAACAAAAGATCGCTGATATATGCGATGTTGGGAGGAGTGTGCTTGGCCGCTATCGCCATGACCTGGACTGGTTATACCTACCTCCTCATCATCGTCCTGGTTTACTTCCTGGTGCAGGTGCTCATAAACCGCTTCCGCAACGTCGACTCCATGGGCGAGTTCTTCATCGTCTTCGCGATGCTGATGACTGCCTTCGTGGTCATGGCTCCTCTCTACTGGCAGATGAACTACTGGAGCCAGTGGTTCGATGTGCCGTTCTATCTGTTCCTCGGGTCGATGATCGTGGGTAGCCTCTTCGTGGTCTCCCGGGACTATCCCTGGACCCTGGTCATCCCGGCCGTCATCGGCCTGATAGCCATTGCCCTGGTGGCGATCTTCTTCGTCGCCCCTAACATCTTCGAGGCCATAGTCACCGGCCAGGGTTACCTGGTCAAGAGCAAGCTGTACTCCACCATATCGGAAGCGCAGGCGCCGACGTTCTCGTACTTGGTCCTGTCTTTCGGCGCGGTCACCTTCTGGCTCGCGATCATAGGTCTGGTGTGGGCAGCGGTCAAGATCCCCAAGAACCCCTCTCCGTACCTGGTGTTCGTGGTCGTATGGATGGGCGTGAGCATTTACATGGCGGCCTCCGCCAGCAGGTTCATGTTCAACGCCTCGCCGGTCTTCGCCATGTCTGCGGGATGGATCCTTGCGCTGATCATCGGCCTGCTCAAGTTCGAGGAGGTCCCCCGGGCCCTCAGCGGGTTCCGGGCCAACCCCTGGACCACGATCAAGAAGGCGATCAAAGTCCGCCACGTCGTCGTGGCGCTGTTCCTCGCCTTCCTGATCATCCTGCCTAACGTCTGGACCTCCCTGGACGCCGGCATACCGTCGGAGACCAAGAAGGACTACGACAAGGAGATCTATAACGCCCTGTCCTGGGCCCTGCACCCCCCCGGTTACGATACCACCAACGGTTCGAACTGGTACCTGGGAGCGTTCACTTATGACCTGCCTCTGCCCACGAGTGCCTACCCGTCGGCATGGTCATGGTTCGCCACCCAGGATAATGATCTGCCGATAGAGGACAGGCCGGCCTACCTGTCATGGTGGGACTACGGTTTCGAGGCGGTCCAGGAGGGTAAGCACCCCACCGTCGCGGACAACTTCCAGGATGGCTACGAGTTCTCTGGTTCATTCCTCATGTCAGAGAACGAGAGCGACGCCGTAGCCTTATTCATAGCCCGGATGCTGGAGGCATCGGACTTCAACGATTCGGTCAAGAGCACCCTCACCGCTCACGGGGTCGATGCGGCGAAGGTCCAGGACATCATGGAGCACCCCGACAACTACATCCAAACAGTCCTCGACAACCCTGAGGTCTACGGTAACTTCACCAGCGACCTCAGTGCGGGTAACGCCAAGTACGCGGCGGCCCGCATCGAGATCAGCAAGATCGGGCTAGACCAGATGGCCAGCCTGTACCATGACCTGAGGGCGGTCACCGGCTATGACATCGGTTACGTCGCCGTGGACTACAGGCTGTTCCCCTTCAACGCCCAGAGCAATAACATCTTCTATGCTCCGGCCAAGCTGAACGACCGCGTCATCGACTCGAAGAGCAACTCTCCGACCGACTACTTCACCATCAAGGCGGTCCTCAGCGACTATTCGGTGAAGGATGTGGCGAACGTGACCTCCAGTGACACGGTCCTGGGATACCAGATCTATTACACCGATCTGTTCTACCAGACCATGCTCTACCGGTCGTTCATGGGCCTGAGTCCCAGCGACGTCGGGGCCACCAGCCAAGGCATCCCCGGCATCTCCGGCTCGATGACCAGCTATGACGCCGAGCCCGGGTACAACCTCACCCATTTCAAGCAGGTGTACCGGACCGCGTACTACAACCCCTACAACTCCGACGAGGTAGCTAACCACTCTAGCGACTGGAAGGCGATCTCGTACGATCAGGCGCTGTACTATCAGGAGCAGATCGACGCCGGCAAGATGAACGGCACGGTGGACAAGTCCGCCTACAGCCTGGAGTCCGGAGTCACCTTCCTGCAGTACTACGACGGCGCGCCCCTTAGCGGTAAGGCCACCTCTAGCGACGGGACCCCGCTTTCGGGCATCCACGTCACCGTGGTGGACGAGTACGGCATACCCCACCAGACGGTGGAGACCGCCGCCGACGGGTCCTACAGCGTCCTGCTGCCGTTCGGCAACTGCAGTGTGGTCTTCTCCGCCGGAGACCTCAACGGGGCAACGCTCATCGGTTCTGAACTGGACCGCATGAACTACACCGTCTCCTACGGCCAGGCCATGCGGCTGGAGAGCTTCAGCGCGGACGGCAACGTCGTCCTGCCCGCCTCGATTGTCTCCGGCAAGGTGTTCTGGGACGTCAACGGGGACGGCCGCTTCGGCACCGGGGACGAGGCGATCTCGGGAGCCCAGGTCATCCTGAAGAACAACGGAACCGGGTTCACCGCGACCGAGACCAGTGATGCCAACGGCTCTTACAGCATCATCGCCATCGCCGGCGAGTCCAACGACATGTACGCCACCTACGACGGCCACACCATCGGGCAGACCTCCCTGACCACGGTCGGGGGCCAGAACGCCAACCGCAACATCGCGGTGGAGCCTGCGACGGTCACCGGCACCCTTAGCTTTGTAAGCGGAGGGGCGGCCCAGGGGGTCGGCGTCAGCATCACCGACAGTGCGACCAATAAGGTCACCAATACCACCACCGGATCGGGAGGCACCTTCAGCTTCGACCGCCTTCTGCCCGGCAACTACACTGTCGACACCACCGACTCCAACATCAGCGCTGGGTCGGTGTCGGTAAGCGTGACCGCCGGAAGCACGAAGAGCGTAAGCCTCAACGTGCAGTCGGCGACCCAGGTGAACGGAACGGTCACCCTCGGGGGCGTGGCCCAGGCCAACGTCGCGGTGGGTTTCATATCCGCCTCCAGGGAGCAGTTCACCACCACCGATTCCTCGGGCAAGTATTCCATAACCTTGCCTCAGGACACCTACACTGTGTATGCGCTGACCAGCGTGAGCGGCACGGACCAGGTGGCGATGGTGCCTCTTACCGCCAACAGCAATACTGCGACCGTGGACCTCGCCCTCTCGGCCGGCTCGGTGATCACCGGAACGGTCAAGAACGGAGGCACTGCGATCGGTTCGGCCGATGTAGTGTATACTCGTCAGTCGGACGGCGCCTTCGTCACCGCGACCACCAACTCGTCGGGCGCCTACCGCCTGGTGCTGCCCACCGGGGACTACTTCGTCTACGCCTCAGGGGCCAGCAAGGCCTTCTGGAACACCGTGTCGGTCACCGGCACGGCGACCCAGGACCTGTCCCTGGCCGATTCCGTGTATGTCTCCGGCAAGACCTGGTACGACACCAACGGCAACGGGGTGATGGATTCCAGCGAAGGCATCTCCGGCGTCGTGCTCAACGTCCGCTCGACTACCACGTCCAGCCAGACCGTGAGCTTTGTGTCCGGGAGCTCGGGCAGCTATAACCTCACCCTGCCCAAGGGCAACAACTACCAGGTGAGCGCCTCGCTGACCGGCTACCAGTCATGGTCGAAGAGCTACGAGCCGCTGAACTCGGCAACCACCGAGAATATCGAGATGGTGGCCGACAGCCGCACCGTCACCGGAACCGTGACTTCCGGCGGCACCGCCCTGAGCGGTGTCACCGTTAAGTTCACGCCCAATGGCGGCGGGGCCGTGGCCGCGACCGCCACCACCGACGGGTCAGGCGGGTTCAGCGTAAGCCTCAGCCCCGGCACTTACTCGATGATCATCGACCAGAACATAACCTCCGGCGACGACTCGAGGAAGTACCAGGCCTCGCAATCCCTGACCGTGGAGGTCGGCAAGAACCCCCAGGCCCAGTCGATCGCGGTCACCGAGCGGGTGAAGGCGACCATCAGCATCAGCATGGGCTCGGCGACCAGCGGGTCGGTGCGCTTCATCGGTCCGCAGAACCTGACCGCTGACGCGGCTTCCACCATCACCGAGTACCTGGTGCCCGGGACCTATACGATATATACCTCGTTGACGGACGGCAGCGCACACTACGCCGACCTGAGGTCCGCGGCCATCGCCGCCGGGTCCCCGATCAGCATATCGCCCCAGTACGCTCCGGCCTTCACCGGGCAGCTGCAATACAGCGGCAGCGACCTGAGCATCCCGGCCAACATCACCGTGAGCTCGGGTGCGGCTAGCATGACCTTGAACGCCAACAGCCAGGGTTCGTTCACCACCTATCTGCCCAATGGCACCTATGCCATAGGTGCAAACTATCACACCAAGACCACGGTGGACGACAAGGCCAGGTATGTGGTGTACACCGCGTCCCAGAATGTGACGGTCGGCGGGACCACCGAGGCCAACATCGGCCTCAATCGGGCGCTGGACAACGCCACCGTCAGCGGAACGCTGACCGGGGCGTCGGGCAGCGTCACCTGGACCCTCGTCGGCTTGTCTGGCACGGCCATAAGCACCAATGCCACCTCGGCCGCGGGTTCCTATTCCTTCACCCTGGCGCCTGGCAGCTACAGCGCCTATGGGGTGTCCGGTTCCAGCGTGTATCTCGGAGTCATCACCGTCAACGCCAACCAGGCCACCACCGCCAACCTGACCTTCGAGACCGGCTACACGGTCACGGGGACCGTCAGGTACAACGGCAACGGGGTCAGCGGGGCGAAGGTGACTTTCTCCGACAACGCGCAGGCCACCGCCACCACCGGTGCGGGAGGCAGCTACAGCATCGTGCTTCCCGCCGGCAGCTACAGCGGCTCGGCCTCCTGGGTCAACCAGGAGGTCGCAGGAGTGAATGTTTCCCACACCGGCAGCTTCGAGATCACCGTGCCCTCGGCCACCTCCCAGAACATCGATCTGGTGCGGCAGCTGACCGGCGCGGTGGAGCTGACCTGGGACTCCAGCCAGAAGAAGACCGTGGACGCCGGGCAGACCGTCACCTACGATGTCACCATAACCAACCGGGGCAATGTGGACGACGTCTACCGGCTGAGCACCAACTCCAGCTGGGGCGTGACCTTCTCGGACAATAACATCTCCCTGCCGTGGGGCGCTGGAAGCTCGAAGACTGTGCAGGTGACCATCACCGTGCCCGAGGACGCCAAGGTGACCCACTCGCCGATCGAGATCACGGCGACGTCCCTCAACCACACCGCGGCGGAGGACAGCGTGAGCCTGGATGTCAACGTCAACCCGACCTACAAGGTGTCAGTGTCCCTGGGTTCGGCCCAGGCGGTGGCCAACACGACCATCACCTATCCGTTCCTCGTCAAGAATGAGGGAAATGCCCAGGACACCTACAACTTCACCATCGCCAACCTTGATCAGCTGGCGGTGCAGGGTTGGACCGCCAAGATATCTGGCGTAGATACCGACTATCGGTCGCTCACCGTCTCCGCTGGCAGCAGCCAGACGGTGACCGTCATCCTGACCCGGTCCTCGGATTCGCCCGACCTCAACGCCTCGGTGCGGGTCAACGTGGCCTCTACCAACGCCACCGCCTCGAGCGAGCAGTCGATCCAGAAGACCTCGCTCGGGGTCGGTGACGGCGATCTCACGGCCAGCGGTGACAACATATCCATGGGTACCCCGCAGGTACCGGCGGGCACCTGGGCCCTGGTGGTCCTGGTGGCTGTGCTTGGTGTCGTGTTCGTGGTCCTCAGGGTCAACAAGGGGGTGTTCGGACGCCGAAGAAAGAGATGATCGCGATCGCAGCGGCCACGGCGCTGCTGCTGGTGTCCTGCCTCGCCGCCTTCCCGGCGGCGGTGGCGGCGGAGACGAACAGCTATAGCGTGAGCTTCGACGGGAGCGTCCAATACCTCGCGCCCAACGAGACCGGGACGGTCCTCGTCCATGTGTCGACCGACCGACCGGCCGGTAACTACACCTGGAACGCCTCGATGAGCGCGGGCTCGGTCACCCCTTCCAAGGGCACTACCGATGCGGAGAGCCTCACCCTTAAGGTGACCGCGGGGACCACCACCGGCGACGCCGTGCTGTCGGTCGGTCTGACCAACGGGACTGTCAGCCAGACGGTGAAGTACACGGTCCACGTGATCAGCCCGGTGGTCATCACCGCCGATGTGAGGAACAACGGCAACGTCACGCTGACCAGCGTCCCGGTGCAGTTCATGGCTGATGGAACGGTGATCAATACGACCACCTTCACCATCCCCGCGAACTCCACCAAGACGCTGACCTACAATTGGACGGCCGGCGGCCTCAGCGACGGTGATCACACCTTGCAGATCGTCCTGGATCCCAATAGCCAGTACGTCAGCTTCCTCGACGGCAGCACCACCTTCTCGTCCACCTTCCACAAGGGCGGGACTCTCTTCGGGATGCTGAACATCCTGCTGGTGATCATCGCTGTGCTCCTGATGGTGGTCATCTTCTTCACCTACATGAACCGGGGGAAGAAGAGGAAGAAGTGAAACCCTTTCCCTATCCTCTTATTTTTTAGCAGCATCCTGTCAACTTTGGGAATATCGTCATATACCCTATGCTCGATAAATCGCCTTGATACACATGGCCGAGAACGTCATCGAGATCGACCAGTCCAATTTTGACTCTACCGTGAAGGCCAACCCCAAGCTAGTGGTGGACTGCTGGGCGGAGTGGTGCGGACCATGCCGGATGATGGGACCGATAATCGACCGGCTGGCCAAAGAGCATGCCGGGAAATACGCGTTCGCCAAGCTCAACGTGGACGAGAGTCCTCAGCTATCGCAGGCTCACCGCATCATGGCGATACCGACGCTGCTGTTCTTCAAGGACGGCCAGGTGGTCGATCAGATAGTCGGCCTGGTCCCGAAGGAAGAGATCGAAGAGGTCATGCGCAAGAAGCTATGATCATAGCTTCCGGGACAGCTCGTCGAGCTTGCTCTGCAGGCGGGACGAGTACACCGCCACGGCGATGTCCCCGCGGGTCTTTTCCACCAGCGAGCGGGCGATGTCCTGCTTCCTCCTGATCGGAATGAGGGCATCGGGGAAGTCGAAGCGCATGATGACCAGGAACATCTCCTCCATCATGTCCAGGAAGATGGTGGCCCGTTCGACGTCCCCCTCCCTGAGCATCTCCAGGGCGAACCGGCGGAGTTCGCCGATGGCGTCAGCCATGCCCAGCATGTAGGCGTTGCCGGTGATGCCCATGTCGTCGGGGTCCGGCAGCTCCTCGTCGCGGACCAGCGCCAGTAGGATCGCGGCCTCCGCCAGCTCCTGCAACGCACCCTCTACCAGCCCGGACTCCCAGATCTCTGGATAGTCCTCGAGCAGCGAGCGGAGGCGATGGGCCTCGTCGATGGCCTCGTGCATCAGGGGCTTCACCTCCTCGCCCTTGTGGATGAGGTGGACGATGCTGCCCGAGAGGCGGTTCACGGCCCGCGAGGACTTGATGGCTACTTCCCGCACCTGGTCCTTCTCCTCCAGTCTGGATTCGATGCGCTCGGCGATCTCTTCCAGGTTCTTCATGGTCATATCAAGGCCTCCGTCCTTACATCTATCTTCGCACCTGCTGCATATGCTCGACCCGCTTGCGGACGACCTCCGGCCGCCCGATGTCGTGGCGGACGAACAGCGCGTCCCCGGTGACGTGGGCGAGCGCTTTCTCGCAGGTCCGCTCCGCCGCCTCGATGGTATCATCGATGCCCACCACGCCGACAGCACGGGAAGTCGTCGTCAGGACCTGGCCGTTCTCCTCGCTGACCATGGCATAGTATGCTTTCGCCCCGATCTTGGCGATGGCCTTTTCGTCCACATTCACCACCTTGCCGGCCGCCGGGTCGGTACCGTAACCCCGGGGGACGACATACTTGCACACCGTAGCCTTCCTCAGGAACGAGACCCTGTTCGCCGGTAGGTGCCCGTCGGCGATGCCGGTGCAGATGTCGGTGAACGAGGAAGCGATGATCGACAGCACGTTCATGGCTTCGGGGTCCCCGAACCTCGCGTTGTACTCGATGACCCGCGGCCCGTCCCGGGTGTTCATGAACTGCCCGTAGAGGATGCCTCGGTACTCGCACCCTTCGGCCCTCATGGCCGCCACCGTGCACCGCATGATGTCCAGTGCGCTCTCCCGCTCCCGGGCGGTGACGAACGGGAGGAGGTGGTCTTCCTGAGAATATGCCCCCATTCCCCCGGTGTTCGGTCCTACATCGCCCTCGTAAGCGCGCTTATGGTCCTGAACCAAGGGCATGGGAATGACATCATGGCCGTCACAGAATACTTGCAGGGTGAACTCCTCGCCCACCAGCTTCTCCTCGAGGACGACCCCTCCTCCGCCGATGCGGTGCTCGAATATCTCTTCGAGGTAGCGGATGGTGTCCTGCTTGCTCAGGAGGTGCTCGCCCATGACCTTGACGCCCTTCCCTCCGGTCAGGCCCACGGGCTTCACGACCATCTCCCGGTCGTTTTCCAGGACGAACTTCCTTGCCGAGGCGAGGTCGTCGAAGACCGCGAAATCGATGTTACCCGGCACCTGGTGCCTGCGCATCAGCGCGCGGGTGAAGGACTTGGAGATCTCCAGGCGGGCGGCGGCTTTGCTCGGCCCCACGCATCTTATCCCCTTTGCCTCCAGTGAGTCCACCAGGCCGACCTCCAACGGAGCCTCGGGGCCGATGACCGCCATCTCAACTCCCTTAGACAGGGCGAAATCCACCACCACGGGGACGTCGGTCTCCTTGACCAGCTTAGATTCCTTGGCCAATCTCGCGATGCCAGGGTTGTGGTTCTTCATCGCGGAATAGATGGTCGAGCCGCTGGCAGCTAGGGCTGAGGCGATGGCGTGCTCTCGGCCGCCCCCGCCTACTACAAGGACCTTCATGGACATGCCTCGCAAGGGTAAGGGACGGAGCTAATAATAACTGGTGGTCTCACACCTGGATGTTCAGGGCGCGGAACAGCTCGTCAATGCCATCTCCGGTCTTGGCGCTGGTGCGGTAGAGCTTGGCTCCTTTCTTCACCTTGGCGTAGTCCCGGTCCATGAGCGACGCGTCGATGTCCATGAACGGCAGGAGGTCGACCTTGTTGAGCACGGCGATGTCCGATTCGACAAAGATGCCCGGTTGTTTCCTTACCATGTCATCACCCTCGGTCACGGAGATGACGACCATACGCTGGTCGGTCCCCAGAGGGAAGTCGGCCGGACAGACCAGGTTGCCGACGTTCTCGATGAACAGGAAGTCCAGGCCGTCGAGGTCCAATTTGTCCAGAGCATGGTCGACGAGGTGAGCATCAAGGTGGCACTCCTTGCCGGTGTTGACGTTGACCGCGGCTATGCCTGCTGTCTGGAAGCGGTCGAAGTCGTCCTGGCCAGTGAGGTCGCCGGCGAGGACCGCGACCTTCATGCCTTTCTCCATCATGCGCATCGCCATCTTCTGGATGAGCAGCGTTTTCCCGGATCCGATGGCGCCCATGACGTCCAGGGAGCGGATCCCGTGGTTCCGGAGCCGGTGATGGTTCTCATGCCCGAGCTTACGGTTCTCGGCCAGCACGTCGGCCTCGATGGAGATGTCGGATACCTTATGCACGAGGCGCGAAGAAAGATAGGAAGTAATAACGATTGCCCCGATGCCCATCGCAGGGGGCGAAGGGCCCGGCGCTACAATGTCTGATAGCCTCAAGGTCACGAAGGCAAAGAGAACGGCCCAGGCCCGACTTTGATATGTGATAATAACGAATGATGAAAAGCTCGATAGACCCCTTCATTTCCACTGAAATCATTGGAGATAGATAAAATACTGGCTACGATATTATTTATAGTATCTTTATTGATAACAATAATATCAAATTAAAAATACTTATTATCAATCATGAAAATAATTGGATAAATAGAGGAGGTCATTCCTTGAAATGATCCCGAGGCACGTCTCAAAATCGCTGCAATATGAATAGTGAGTGGATTTACAAACGTCATCTCGGGCGATTGCTTCATGTCGACCATCGCCTGGGAAGAAACGATCGGGCGGCCAGCCAGCGATCTTTGTTGTGTGATAAACTTACATCAATGGTACAGGCCAGATGCCTGATGCTCGCGTCCGATTTGGTGTCTCCAGGACACATGTAGACGATTCCTCATGATCATGGATCAAGCGTGATTTGCGACCCCGTTCAACACCTATGCTAGCCTGCGCCATCTATTATAAATTAAAAGTTGCATCCTGGCCTCGGTGTCTTTACAATGAGCTATTCATCGCGCGTGCGCGATATTCTGGATAAGGTCGGCGCGGCCGAGGGCGACACGCTCCTGGTGAGGAGCGAGGGCCGCGACAGCACCGGCGTCCTCATGCCCCATCACGAGTTCAGTCATCCCGACGTCGTAGTGCTCAAGCTGAAGAACGGGTACAATGTCGGCGTCATGATCACCCCCGCCGCAGAGATCGCGGTAGCAAGCAAGGCGGAGACGCGCGAGAAGCACCCTAAGGCCGCCGCCAACGGCAAGGGGAGGAAGAAGGTCGCCGTGCTGGGCACCGGCGGAACGATCGCCAGCTACGTCGATTACCGCACCGGTGCCGTGCACCCAGCGCTGTCGGCCGGCGACCTCGTGGCCACCGTGCCGGAGATCGCCGACGTGTGCGACGTGCGGTCCGAGGTGCTCTTCTCCATCTTTTCGGAGAACATGAACATGGAGCACTGGCAGCGCATCGCCGAGGTTGCCGCAGACCGTATCAACGATGGTGTGGAGGGATGCATCATTCCTCATGGCACGGATACCATGGGCTATACCGCCGCGGCCCTGTCGTTCATGCTCGACGGTCTCACGAGGCCGGTGGTACTGGTCGGAGCCCAACGTTCCTCGGACCGCCCGTCGTCGGATGCCTACACCAACTTACTCTCCGCCGCCCGGTTCATCATCAACTCCGATGCCGCCGAGGTTGTGGTGCTCATGCACCAGACCTCCTCGGACACCACTGCCGCGGTGCATCGCGGCACGAAGGTGCGCAAGATGCACACTTCCCGCCGGGACGCCTTCCAGAGCATCAATTCCTCGCCCATCGCCCGAGTGGACTTCGAGGGAGGCATAGAATTCTTGGAGCAATACCGCAGGCGGTTGCAGGGAAAGGTCACCCCGCGCACCGAGATGGAGCGAAACGTCGCCCTGCTGTACTTCTACCCGGGCATGAGCCCGACCACCTTCGAGCACGTCTTGAACGATAGTAGGGGAGTGGTGTTCGCCGGCACCGGCCTCGGGCATGTGTCCTCGGACATGGTCAAGGCAATCGGAAAAGCGGTGACAAACGGGACCGCAGTGGTGATGACCTCGCAATGCTTGAACGGAATGGTGAACCTTAACGTGTACGACAACGGCCGGGACCTCGTGACCGCCGGGGTCATCCCGGGCGGGGACATGCTGCCGGAGACGGCCTACATCAAGCTCATGTGGGCTCTGGGGCAGGAGAGCGACGATGCGAAGATCAGGAAGATGATGACCACGGACCTTCGGGGCGAGCTGACCGCAAGGAGGGAGATGGCATGAGCGAGCACGAGCTGACCTGCGGGCTGGAGATCCACCAGCAGCTGGACACCCGGAAGCTGTTCTGCGACTGCCAGACCCTGCTGGTGGAGGACGAGGGCGGGAGCCTGCTTCGCCGCCTGCGGCCGACCCAGTCGGAGCTCGGCGAGATCGACCGCGCTGCCCTGGCGCAGGCAGAGAAGAAGCTCCGGTTCCGGTACCAGGCGCCACACGGATCCTCGTGCCTGGTGGACGCTGACGAAGAGCCTCCGCATGCCGCCAACGCCGACGCGCTGGACATCGTGCTCACCTTCGCCGCGATGCTCGAGGCGAGACCGGTGGACGAGGTCCACTTCATGCGCAAATTGGTCATTGACGGCTCGAACACGACGGGTTTCCAGCGTACCGCCATGATCGCCATGGACGGCAAGCTGGAGGTCAACGGCCGCATGATCTCGGTACCCACTTTCTGTCTGGAGGAGGACGCCGCGCGCAAGGTCGACACCAAGGCCGGTGAGGTCACCTACCGCCTGGACCGCCTGGGCATCCCGCTCATAGAGGTGGCCACGGGACCGGAGCTGCACACCCCCGAGGAAGTGAAGGAGGCGGCCCAGCGCCTGGGCTCTATGATGCGGGCCACCCGCAAGGTCAAGCGGGGCATCGGTACCATCAGGGAGGACGTCAACATCTCTATCCCTGGAGGCGCCAGGGTCGAGATCAAGGGAGTGCAGGAGCTCCGCCTTCTGCCGCTGTACGTGGAGAAGGAGGTCGAGCGCCAGCGCTCGCTACTGCGTATTCGTGACGTCCTCAGGGAGAGGAACGTTACGAAGAAGGAGCCGGAGATCAGGGACTTTTCCGAGATCTTTGCCTCCTGCCCGTCCAAAGTCATCTCCGGGGCGCTCAAGAAGGGCGGCAAGGTCCTGGGGGCTCCCCTGCCTGGCTTTGCCGGACTGCTCCGCTCGCCGGACACCAAGCTACGCCTGGGGGCGGAGATGGCGCAGTACGCGCGGACCAGGGGCGTCGCCGGGATCTTCCACGCCGACGAGCTGCCGGCCTACGGTATCGACCATGGATACGTGGACAAGCTCCGGCAGGCCATGGCTCTAGGCCCCCAGGACGCCTTCGTGCTGTGCGCCGACGAGCCACGACGGGCGGAGGCCGCCCTCAACGCCGCCATCGGCCGGGCATACAACGCGCTGAACGGCGTGCCGGAGGAGACCCGGGACCCGCTGCCCGACGGGTCTACTGCCTACTCCCGTCCCCTGCCGGGGGCGGAGAGGATGTACCCCGAGACCGACGTACCGCCCATCACCATCGAGGCGGCGCGCATGGGCCGCATCAGGTCCAACCTGCCCGAGCTGACCGACGTGCGCATCGCCCGCATCGCGGCGACCTATGGCATCCATCAGCAGCAGGCCCGTCAGATAGTCCACGACGGTTGGGACGATCTGTTCGAGGAGGTCGCGGCCAACCGAGAGCTGGCCGGCACCGCCGCACGAACGCTCCTCTCGACGCTGCCGGAGTTGGAGCGCCAGGGAGTGGACATGGCCAAGCTTGACGAGGCGGCGCTGCGCGAGGTCTTCACCGCCCTGTCGGCAGGGCGCTTCGCTAAGGAGGCGGTCCCCGATCTCCTCGCCCTGAGGGCCAAGGGGAAGAGCGTCGACCAAGCGGTCGAGGAACTGGGCCTGTCCATGGTCTCCTCGGACGAGGCCGCGGCCATCGTCGCCAAGGTGGTCAAGGAACGGGAGGCCTTCGTCCGGGAGAAAGGAAAGGGAGCGGTGGGCCCCCTCATGGGAGTGGTCATGGCCGAGCTCAAGGGAAAGCTGGACGGAAAGGCCGCCAGCGATCTGCTCAGGAAGGAGATCGACAAGCTCCTCTCCTCATGAGGTCCAAACCTTTTTCCGTCCCTTTCTCGAACCTGTTTTTACCTGGCCGCCGTGGTTGTGCCAAACGTTCATCAATGCCCGGTTTTCCTCTTTTTACATCCGCTTGACGCGGTCAGGCGGACGGAAGGTGATAGCTTATGACAAGGGATGTTGCAACGCCACCGGAATACGCGCCCACGACCGTCCATTCGTCCTGGCCCTACGTACTGGCCATGATCGGAGGGATCCTAGTGCTCGTCGAGGGGGTGATCATCGCCGTCGCCGGGCCGCTTATCATGATCATCGGCGGCACCTTCGGGCTGGGAGCCCTTCTATACGGGATCTTCGTGGCGATCCTCGGGCTGATCATGATGGGGCTGGCGGTGGGTCTAAGCCGAACCCCTAACAGTCACGTGGGCTACGGCGCGGGCATAATCATCATCTCGGTGATCGCCCTGGTGCTCGCTGGCGGAGGTTTCGTCATCGGGTCCATCCTGGGCATCATCGGGGGGGCGTGGGCCATAATGAGGCCTTAGGCGAAAGAGCGCCCTCAACGAAGCTCAGAGGGGCACCAGCTCCTCGACCCATAGCTCCTCGTAGAAATACCGGCGAGAGCCCAGGCGGCGCCGCGTGAACGAGTTAAGGGTCTTATCAAGCGCCGGCCTTTCCATTTCCGAAGACAGCAGGAGAACGATCCTTCCTCCCGGCCTCAGGCGAGGTCTGGCCCCTTCCAGGAAGGGTACGAGGACATCCACCCCCTCTTTCCCCCCGGCCCACGCCCTCTCCAGCAACCCCTCCTCCTCCACCGAAAGGTACGGCGGATTGAACACCATGAGGTCGAACGTCCCCGCCACCTCCGAGAAGAGATCGCTCTCCACCACCTCTCCGGGCAAGTTGTTCCTTCCGAGGTTGGCCCGGGTGCACTCCACCGCCCGGGGGTTCACATCCGCCGCGGTCAGGACAGCGCCCTCGGCGGCAAGATGACAGCTGATGAGCCCGGTGCCGCACCCCATCTCCAGCGCTCTCGTGCCAGGAGCGATCTCGACCTCGCCGAGCAGCAGGAAAGTGTCCTCCATGGGAGGATACACGTCCTCGCACTCCTCGATGTCGATCTCCTTCTGATAGCGCACCTTCGACCGCCGCCCCCTTGACGCCTTCCTTCCGCTTAAATCTGAGCCATGGCCTCGGCGATTTATATCGAAACGGTATTAACTCAATTCAGTATACGCCGTCCCCTGATGGAACCCGCGTCCCTGCTGGTCATCGCCATCATCGCCGTCACCCTCGGCCTTGCACTGCTAAAGCGATTCGAGCTTACTCCCCTGCTGGTGCTGGGCAACCTGGGCATATTCTTCGTAACCCTGTTCGCCAACCAGTGGCTCATCTTTCATGAGCTCGCCTTCCAGCCGGCGGACCTGGAAAACGGGACGGCCCTTTACACCCTGTTCACCAGCATGTTCATCCACTTTAACTTCGCCCATGTCATCGGCAACATGCTGTTCCTGTTCTTCCTCGGCTCTCCCCTGGAGGCGCGCATCGGGAAGCGGAGGTTCGCGTTGGTGTACTTCTCCGCGGGCATCGTCGGCTCGCTCCTCGCGGCCATATACTTCATCGTGCTGGGGACCAACCTTTACGTCCTGATGATGGGGGCCTCGGGGGCGATCTCCGGACTGGTCGGAACGCTCCTGGTGCTGTACCCGCGGGATGAGATCCCCATGTTCGTGGGGCCGCTCTTCCTTCCCAAGGTGCCGGTATGGATAGCGGCGTTCAGCTGGTTCATCATCGACGTGCTGCTCGTGTTCGTCACCTCCTCCGAGGTCTCCTGGCAGGCTCACGTGGGCGGGTTCATGGCTGGACTAGTCGTGGGCCTGCTGCTCGGGCGCCAGGTGGAGGAGGCCAAGAGGAAAGAGGAAGCTCCCCGGGACTACTCCAAGCTGGAGGCCCTGGCTACCACCCCTCAGCTGAGAAGTGCCCTCGATCGAATCAAGGATGAGAGCAACGCCGACGTACGCAAGGTGTGGTTGGAATATTTCGCTGAACATTCCCTCTGCCCCGTTTGCGGAGGAAAGATGAAGTACCGAAAAGACCGCTTTGTGTGCCAATGTGGGAAGGAGGTCGAGATATGGTGATGACAGTGGAGGTGGTGTGCGAAGGCTATCTCCGGCGCGAGAACGGCGTGCTCCTGGAAGCACATTCTACTTCCTCGCTCATCGTGGGGGGGTCCCACAACATCCTGGTGGACACCTCGTCCCTCCACCTCCGCAACCGTCTGATCTCCGGCCTGAGGTCCCTAAATCTGGGCCCGCAAGACATTGACATCCTGATCAGCACTCATCTGCACCACGATCACGTGGGCAATAACGATCTCTTCCCCAACGCCATATGGTTCGCCCGGGCCGAGGAGGATCCGGAGCCCTTCTACCGCAAGGTGAGGACCGACCTCGAGCTCATACCCGGGGTCCGGCTGCTCCACACCCCCGGGCATACCAGAGGGTCGATGAGCGTGGAGGTCGAGACCACCGACGGACGGTACGTGATCGCCGGGGACGCCTTCCCGACAAAGGACAACTTCGACAAGTGGGTCGCGCCCCTCATCAAGTACGATGAGGGGGCCGCGTTGAGGAGCATGAAGCGCATCGCCTACCTCGCCGATCATATCGTTCCGGGGCACGGGGCGCCGTTCGCCGCCGACCTCAACGGCCGGCAGCGATAGTTATATTCTACCGTACGGTACATGGTTCCGGTTGGATAAGATGACCGTACCTAACGCGCTCTACCTGGACTGCCCCTCGTGCGGCGAGCATGCCGTCCACGAGGTCCTGAAGGGAAAGATGAGCAAGAAGCAGGACAGTATGGAAGCGACCGTGAAATGCCAGGAGTGCGGCCACACCTACGCCACAGTGGTCCGCGAACCGGAGGTGATCAAGGTGCCCATCATCGTCTCCGAGCAGGGGAACTCCAAGAAGGAGGAGATCGAGCTGGAGGCCGGCGAGCTGCTGAGCCTAAACGACGAGCTGTATCTCGGGGACACCCACCTCCTAGTCACGGGCATCGAATGCGGCGAGAGGCGGGTGGAGAAGTGCGACACCAAGGACATCTCCACCATCTGGGCCAAGAAATTCGATAAAGTCATCGTGAAGATTTCCATCAACAAGCACACGAGGACAATCCCGACGCAGATGGAGGCGATGCCCGACGAGGAGTTCTACGTCGGGGACATGATGACCGTAGGCAAGGAGAAGGTGGTCATCCACAACATCAAATCGAAGGAGGGGACGGTGCGCCGGGGCGGGGTCCCGGCGCGGGACATCGTGAGGATCTACACCAAGGCGGTGCGGACCACAACATACTGAGGGCAGGATGCGCGAGAACGAGCGGAGGGAGCTGGTCTGGAGGCTGAAGGGCAGCGGTTACGTGACCAGCGAGGCCGTTCTCCAGGCGATGGAGAGGGTCCCCCGCCACGAGTTCCTTCCCCCAGGCATGGCCCCTCACGCCTACGAAGATACTCCTCTGCCCATCGGCCAGGGGCAGACCATCTCCGCCCCCCACATGGTGGGCATGATGCTCGAGGCGCTTGACCTCGGGCCGGGCATGAGGGTGCTGGAGATCGGTACCGGTTCGGGGTACCATGCCGCGCTGGTGGCTGAGCTGGTCGGCCCCGAAGGAAGGGTCTACACCATCGAACGAATCGAGGCTTTGGGGAGGAAGGCCCGGGAGACGTTGGAGCGTCTAGGATACGGGGACCGCATCGAGGTCATCATCGCCGACGGCACCAATGGCCTCGAGGAGCACGCACCGTACGACCGCATCTTCGTGGCCGCGGCCGGGCCCAAGGTGCCCGAGCCGCTGAAAGAGCAGCTGGCGGACCATGGCATCCTCATGGTACCAGTGGGCGGGCGCATGGTCCAGGACCTGGTACTGGTCTCAAGATCGGGCGGTAGGTTCTACGAGCGATCGCTCGGCTCGGTGGTATTCGTGCCCCTGATCGGGGAGCATGGCTACGAGGGCAATTGACCGAGGATGGGCCGGAGGACATCACGCAGGTCCTTGGAGCGCAGCACCACATCGGCGCTCCTTTCCACCGTCTCGTCAATGGGGTTGAAGGCGATGGATAAGCCGGAGGCGGAGAACATCGACACGTCGACGTAGCTGTTCCCAATGGCCACGGTTCGCTCTGCCGGCACACCGTACTTCTCCTGGAACCGTTCGAGGGCGAGGCGCTTATTGGTCAGCTCGACCCTCAGAACCCCCTCCCCGGTCAGCCGGCCGCGGTCGTCGCAGGCCAGGGAGTTGGCGATGTGGTCGTCGAACCCGTTCTCCTCGGCGATGCGGCGGGCGGCCATGTCCAGCCCTCCGCTGACGATGACACATCTCATGCCCCGGGAGCGGAGCGTGGAGACGGTCTCCCTGATCCCGGGGATCACCGGCACCGGGCGGAGTATCTCATCGATGTCTCCCAGGCAAAGATCGGTGCGGACGCTCAGCCACTTGCTGATGTCCCGACGCATGAACTCCCGGTCGTCGATCCTCCCTTCGATGTACGCCACCAGCGACGCTTCGTTGTCGACCTTGAAGTGCTCATGCACCCAGGTCCAGGAGCTGGCGTGGTCGACGAGGACGCCATCCATATCGAAAGCGACCAGCCCGTAAGTGGGTTCCATGGTCAGGAGCAGAATCAAAAGGTTATTAATGCCCTTCGGGCATGGTTTCGGCGTGATCGTGATACTGGGCGTGGGGCACGTCTTTGACATCGCGCCCCAGGTGACAAGGATCATCGAGGAGGAGCGGCCCGACGCGGTGGGTGTGGAGCTGGATCAGGGAAGGTACCAGGCGTTGCTGAACCCCGGCGGACGTTCTGACGCCCGCCTCACCTATCGTATGCTGGCCAGGATGCAGAAGCGGTTGGCCCACCAGTACGGCGGGGAGGTCGGGGCGGAGATGCTGGCAGCTACCAAGGCAGCCCAGGGCATCGGGGCGGACGTGTTGCTCATCGACACCGACGCCACCCAGATGTTCCACCGCCTGGGGACGGAGATGCCCCTGCGGGAGAAGGTAAAACTCGGCCTGTCCGCCATAACCTCCCTGTTCATCCGACAAAGCACCGTCGAGCGAGAGTTGGAAAACCTCCAGGAGAACGGGGACCAGTATATGGAGGAGATGGGCGATCAGTTCCCCACCCTCAAGCGGGTGCTGGTAGACGAGCGCAACGCGATCATGGCCAAGCGCATCGACAACGCCGCCTCCCGCTATCCGACCGTCCTGGCTGTGATCGGTGACGGTCATGTCGAGGGCATCATGCGTCTGCTGGACCGCGACGATGTCAGGGTTTATCGCCTCAGGGACATCCGCAAGGGGGGCAAGCCGAGCACCGGCCGGCAGGTCCAATCCAATACCCAGATAGGCTTCCACTTCGACCTGATGCTCCAATAGCATCCTTTTTACCCCGCCCGGGCATTGTGGTCCCGTGCGCGTCACCCTTCTTTCGTACACCCAGGATGCCGAAAGGCTGTGCGCCGCGGCCGCCCACTCCTGCTACTCGGACAAGGGCGCCAGCGAGCTCATGGAGGAGTGGGACGAGGGCAAGAACAAGAGGTGGCTGGGAAGTCCTCTGGCCAGCGGGCACCACTCGGTCATCGAGCATGCGTCCTATTCCTTCTCCATCGAAGGAGCATCCCGAGCTCTCACCCATCAGCTGGTCCGCCATCGTCTGGCGTCCTTCAGCCAGATGTCGCAGCGATATGTGGACATGAAGGATGCCGACTACGTCGTCCCCGCCTCCATAGCTGCCGATCCTGAGCTGGCGGCCCGCTATCGGGCCCTCATGCAGAGCATATGGGAAGAGTACCGCTTCCTTTCAGAGAAGGTCCCGGTGGAGGACGCCCGGTACGTGCTGCCGAACGCCTGCGCCACCAACATCACCGTGACCATGAACGCAAGGGAGCTGTGGCACTTCTTCGAGCTGCGAACCTGTCGCAGGGCCCAAGATGAGATCCGCCAGATGGCCGACGAGATGCTGCGCCTGGTCCGGGAAGCATCCCCCTTTATATTCAAGGACGCCGGCCCGCCCTGCGTCTCTCGGGGGAAGTGCACGGAGGGCAAGATGTCCTGCGGCCGGCCGCGTACCGAACTTAAGCAAGAGTAGTCGCTATCTGTACCGGCGTCGCTCCAGGGTCTGGGCCGATACCCACAGCACGGCGGGAAGGGCGGCGAGGGCCCCCACCGTCGCCAGCAGCAGGATGACGGAATTGGCCGGCATGTAGGGTGGGGCGGTGCCGGTCATCCACAGTCGGATGGTACCGATCCAGGGTACCTCCCCCACCACCTTGCCGATGACCCAGCTCCAGCGGATTGGTTCCTGGACCAGGCTGCCCTGGTCGACGATCCCGTACCTCTGGTCGTTGATCTCCTTCCAGTTATTATCGCCCATGGTGATGAGTCCGCCATGGGGGTCGTCCTGCATGGACACGTAGAGCGAGTGCAGGTCGATGTGGACGGTCACATTGGCATAGCCGATGTCGAAGAGTTCGATCCACTCGGAGAGGCCGTGCCATTCCCGGTCCCCGGCGGGCACCGACCACATCGAGGCCGGCACCTTGGCCAGCTCGGGGATGTCGAACCCCTCAGCAGTGGAGTTGTAGACAAGCTCGCAGATGGCCCGATGAACGATCGGGATATCATCTTCGGGAGCCTGGTAGATCACCACGTCCCCGTACTCTCCGAAGCTCCTATAGTCGTCCTGCAGCGAGCCAAGGTAGGTTCTCACCTTCCCGTTCACGAGGGAGGAGCTAACCACCACCACATCCCCGGTGTCCACGACCCCGATGGCCGAGCTGTTGTCGCTGTGTTGCATGCTCTTCGACTCCACGGCCATGAACGGGGGCCATGTTCCCAGGAGCAGGGCCAGGGTCCCTACGGAGAGCATGAATGCCAGGAAGGTGCAGCCCACCACCAGCAGGGGACGGCGCAGCCCGTCCCAGAACTCCTTGCGCCAGGTCATCCCTCGACCATTGGGAGCGAGCAAGAGATAAAGACTGACTGTCGGCGTTGCGGATTCGATGGGTCGCTCATGCCAGAAAAAGCGTTATATACGGTCTCGACTTAACCCGCTTGTTACTCACAGGTGACTTTCATGGGAAACATTCGCCCTAACTACATCAAGAGGATCGCCCTCGAGCTCGTCCAGAAGTACCCCACGGTTTTCAACGACGACTTCGAGAACAACAAGTTGCTGGTATCCAAGCTCACCAACGTGGAGAGCATCGTCATGCGCAACCGCATTGCCGGCTACGTGACCACCTACTGGCAGCACATGGAGCAGTAAGCTCCTGGTCCTGAGCCTCCTCGCGACCCTTCGCGGGGAGCGCCTAATCATCGCATGCGACCACATGCGATAGCAGCTCATTTTCTTTGAGCAGTTCGGGAGCGCTGTGCGGCCATCGTGTCGGCCGCACTGTTCCGGCTCCGTCGGCAGCTCGATAGATTTTTCTAGCGACAAGTTCTGGCTGGGCCCATGGCCTACGCCCTGGAGGTCTCCTCGCTGTCCCGCACCTTCGCCGGGAAGCATCCCATCGTCGCCCTCGAGAACGTCGATCTGAGGGTCGAGGAGGGGGAACTCTTCGGCCTGCTGGGGCCCAACGGGGCGGGAAAGACCACCTTGATCAAGATCCTGTCCACGCTCCTGCTGCCCACCAAGGGCACGGCCAAAGTGCTGGGGTACGACGTGGCCAGGGATGCAGCGAGGATCCGCCCCCTCATCAACATGGTATCCGGGGGGGAAACCTCTGGCTACGGCCTTCTCACCGTCCGCGAGAACCTGTGGATGTTCTCCCAGTTCTACGGCGTCCCCGGAAACATCGCCACGCGCAGGATCGACGACCTGCTGAAGGCGTTCGGGCTGGAAGATAAGGCCGATGCCAAGGTGCGCACGGTGTCCACCGGCCAGAGGCAGAGGATGAACATCATCAGAGGGTTCGTCACCGATCCCCGGCTGATCTTCCTGGACGAGCCGACGCTGGGCCTCGATGTCACCACCAGCCGGGCCATCCGGGGATATATCCACCAATGGGTCCGCGCCGGCAACAGGCGCACCCTGCTCCTCACCACCCACTACATGCGGGAGGCCGAGGAACTCTGCGACCGAGTGGCCATCATCGACCGGGGCACCATCCTGGCCTGCGATACTCCGGCCGGGCTCAAGCGGAAGATGAACCACGCCTCCACCTTCGTGCTGGACACTACCCCGTTCGACTCCGCTGCGTTCCCATCGATCCGCGGGGTGAAGGGGGTCAGCGCCGAGGATGTCGAGGGCGGGAAGAGGGTCCGCCTGGTGCTGGAGGACGAGTCAGCGATTTCCGACGTGATCTCGGCGGTGGTCGTTCGGGGCGGTAAGATAGTCTCCCTCAACAAGGTCGAGGCCACCTTGGAGGACGTGTTCATCGAGATGGTGGGGAGAGGATTGGGATAGTGAACATCTCGCTGAACCTGCGGGCGGCGGTGGGACGGGCGTACCCCCGGATCATCGGCGCACTCCGAGAGCCGTCCTGGACCTTCTTCGACGTCCTGCTGCCTCTGCTGGGGATAGCTGCCTATATCTTTTACTACCGCGCGTTGGGGGCGGACCCCTCCTTCGAGGGCTTCGTGGTGCTGGGGGGAGCCATGACTGCCTTCTGGCTCAACGTGCTGTGGGGGATGGCCTCGCAGTTCTACTGGGAGAAGGAGACCGGCAATCTGCAGCTGTTCCTCGTCTCCCCGATGTCCCGCATGGCGCTCCTCGCGGGCATGGCCATGGGGGGCATGTTCTCGGCGGGAGTCAGGGCGCTCTCCACGCTGCTGCTGGGAATCATCATCTTCAACGTCCACATGATGATCGCCGACCCCCTGCTCCTGGTGGCGGTGTTCCTGGTGACCCTCGCGGCCATCTACGGCATGGGGATGATGTTCGCCTCCCTCTTCATGCTGTACGGCCGGGACGCCTGGAATATATCCAACCTGCTGCAGGAGCCGATCTATCTGGTCTCAGGATTCTACTTCCCGGTGCGCTCCCTGGGCCCCTGGGTCAGCGCCATCGCCTCCATCATCCCCATTACCTTGGGCCTCGATGCCATGCGTCAGCTGCTGTTCGGAGCTCAGGCCCAGGGCTTCCTGCCGGTGACCACCGAGCTGATGGTCCTGTGCGTGCTGGCCGTGGTCTTCCTGGTCCTGGCCCGCTACGCCCTTAGGTACATGGAGGAGCTGGGGCGGAAGGAGGGGAGGTTGACCCTGAGATGGCAGTGAGCGATCACCTCCGCACCCTCCGCCACGCCACCTGGCTGGGATGGCAGATGGAGTCCAACTGGACCCGGCCGTGGTTGTTCCTCATCTACTCCATCGCCCGCCCCATTGCCGCCACCCTCATCCTGGTGGTGATGTTCCTGGTGGTCAAGCAGGGGGTGGCCACCGACCCCCTGCTGTTCAGCTACACCTACCTGGGCTCGGCGTTCTTCATGTTCGTGGCCCAGGTGATGATGGGTGCCACGATGGTCATCATGGAAGACCGGGAGCACTACCAGACCCTGAGGCAGCTGTACATCGCTCCCATCTCCCTGCGGGTGTACATCATCGGCCGGGCGATGAGCAAGCTCGTCCTTACCTCGATGTCGGTGGTGATCTCCATCGGCTTCGGGATCGTCGTGCTCGGGCTGCCCCTTGACCTCG
The DNA here is from genome assembly GCA_033485155.1 of Methanomassiliicoccus sp. NCBI lineage: Archaea > Methanobacteriati > Thermoplasmatota > Thermoplasmata > Methanomassiliicoccales > Methanomassiliicoccaceae > Methanomassiliicoccus > Methanomassiliicoccus sp. The sequence goes on along the minus strand of JAWQJJ010000009.1, from coordinate 32,275 downwards.
CGGCGGTCGACTGGCCCCTCTTTACCGCCGCCATGGTCCTGGGGATCGGATGCATCCTAGCCATAGGCATCGCCCTCGCCGGAATCACTTTCCTCACGGCCAAGCACAGCTCGGGTATCAACGAGGGGATCGGCGGGGCCTTCTACCTGTTCTGCGGCACCCTGTTCCCCATCACCGTCCTGCCGGCATGGGGGCAGGCGATCGGGATGGCCATCCCCCTGACCTACTGGCTTGAGCTCGTGCGCCGCTCGCTGTATCCGGGCGGGGGCATGGAGAGCATCGGCGGGCTGGGGCAGTTCTCCTCCCCTACTCTGCTGCTCTTCCTACTGGTCTCCTCGCTGGCGTTTCTGGCAGCGTCCACCCTCATCTTCCGCTTCGCCGACCGACGGGCCCGTCAGGCCGGCAAGGTGGACATGACCACCAGCTACTGACCCGTGGCGAGCATGGCGCGATGCCCAGGCTATCTGTACGCTTCACGCGCGCACCGGCACCGCTCTGGAGGAAGGCCGCAGCTGAAGCACTTCGGTCCGATCTCCAGCGCCTGCTCCACCTCCGCGGTCGGATGGGCGATGGCCTTCATGCCATTGTATTCATCGGAAAGATCGCTCATCACCGTCTCGAAGCAGGTGGCGCACATGCATGCCGCTCCCTTGACCTTATCCCGGTTGCCCATGCGGACGAACATCACGCCCTTGCCGATGTCACCAGTGCAGCGGGAGCACCGCCGCTTCTTGGAGGCGAGCTCTACCCAGATACGAAAATTTTTGTCCATTTACCCATCTTTCCGGTGGACGTTTCTCACGTTTAAGGACGTTGCGACCTGATTTCAGAACGTGGAATATGCAGCCGACAGGCGCGCCAGGAATAGGCCTCCGATGCAAAAAGAATTACACCGGTCTCTTTCACTGGCTCAGTGTCAAGGGGCATGAATTTGCCTACCCTAGCCGATCTTGCGCGCGTCTTAGCTCGTCGGCGTCGATTCCGATGTACGACCGGAAGGATTGATCGATCGTCTCGTGACGCATGAGTCGCGCTATGGTCTCGATCGGAACCCCGGCGAGGTGTAGTCGATGACCGTAGGTCCTCCGGAGATCGTGAGCGCGGAAATGAATTCCCGATGCCTCCGATAGAGCTTCGATCTTCTCCGAAACGTAATCCTTGCTTACTGGACGAAGACCCAACTTCGTTCGAGTGACTAGGAGTCTGTCGGAATCCCGTACTGCTATAGCGCTCCATCCCTGGCGCATGAGCAAGTAATCCGCAAGGGGCTTCTCGGACATCCTCGATAGTTCCAGATGTCCCGGTTTTCCGTCTCCCCGTCCCTTGCCCAGAATAGTGGACTTCTTTACCCGCGACAGCTCCACGCCATTCGTGAGAGTCAGTCGCCGCATGTCGATAATTCTTAATCCATTGTCCACGCCCAGGGAGAATAGCAATTCGACTATGGTCCCCATCGACCTGGCATATTGTCGGACCGTGGCTACGTCCACCTCGGAAAGAAATACTCCATCCACCTTCGGTCGCACCCGATAAGGAAATTTCCACTCCCTCGCCGCCTGGCATCCTGAATATACCAGCATCGCCCGAAGGACAGAGAATGGAACGGCTTTTGATGCCTCGCCCCCTGGATATTCTTTTTCCAGTTGTCTTAACCGGGCTAGTGTTACGGTCTTGGGAGTCGGATAGTTCATGATCTTCCCGATTCGCTCCAGCCAAAAGGTGTAGTGATGCCTTGACGTCGGCCCTATCGAGGCCGTCGCCATGAACAATCTCATTTCGTTGTGCCAGGGGTCTCGATGCTTGTACGGCATCCACGGTCAGGCCCCCCTTATTGAATTCTCAATGTCGTCGATGGCACTATCCAGATTATCAAGGGCTTTCGAAAGATAATCCAACTCTAGTTCGATCGCCTCCCTATCCACCCTCAACGATTCTTGATCATCGTCGACATTCTCTTTGATCTCATCTCTGATCAGCTCAATGCGATCTTTAAGCTCCGAAAGTTCCTCACTGATTTCGCTCAAAACGGCCCCATGCTCCAACTTCACGGTCAGGCCCCCTTGACAACAATGTTGACCCCAAGTCCAGGCAAGTGATACTTTACCTCGCCTTCTCGAACTTCAACCTCTCCGGACGACCATTCAATGATGTCAGCGTAACGGAGCTTGGGTTTTCCGGTGACGCTCCTGGCCTCTTTTTGGAAGGCTCTTCTAAAATCCGTAAGAGGCATGTTTCACGCCCCCTGGCTTGTCTTCAACGACTTGTCCTCAGCTCGAACATGCCACTTGTTAGCGGTTCCCACTTCCCTTCCGAGGCTTACCTTGCATCCCTGTTCCTTCTGATGGCAAGCCTCTTCGAAAGCCTTGGAGAAGTCGTTGAAGATGAAAGTCCGGACGGCCATTCAAGCCGCCCCCAGGTGCCTGGGCATGATCTTTATGCCCTGAGCGGTCAGGTATTCCTTGAGGCGGTCTAGCGGTGCCTCGTCGCCGTCCCAAGCGGAGAGGCCGAGACGGTAGCCAATCAAGTAACCAAGAATAACGCCGTCCTCCACTTGCTTTGATTCGTTCGCCTCTGAGCGGTTCAATCGAGTTATCGAGTCAAGCCAGGTGTTGACGTCTCCGGCGTCTCTCTTGAATCTACGATCTCGTATTGCGGTCCTAAGCCCTAGCTCCATGCCAATGATGTGGTTTGTGTCTCTCATATTATCGATACTCCTCTGAGTTGACAGTTAGCCTGGCCGGGGGAGTTGGTGGAACTCCGGGGGATTATCGAGGAAAAGAAGCGCTAGGTCCCGGCCAGGGTCAGAGTGATTTTGTTCGTTTCAGCTTCTTTCATCCTCGGTTCAAAGGGTAGCTGGTCCACCACGACGCTACCGAGTCCACCGATATATCCGATTTAACATTCTAAATCGGCAAGGAGACATTGCAGGAGCATGTTATATAGTTTTGCTGATTTATCATTTTAAATCGTAATTCTTACGTTTCATAATTTCATATCGTGAAAATAAATATAAATGCACAAGTCACATTAAATGTCATGTTCTAAAATGGTAGAAGTTAAAACGGACGGGCTTGCTGGGATATTGGGAGAGGCGTATGTGGCAGATATCATTCTTTTTCTAGATGAGCATGGTAAAGTACCTGGATCTAGAATCAAGAACGACCTGTACAGCAATTACAGAAAAATCGTTGATATCGCCGAAGTTCTAGAAGGAATGAGAATAATTGAGATTGAGTTCACACAGGCTCCTCGCCGTACTTTTGAATACGAACTTACCGAAAAAGGAAAAAGACTGGCAAAGGCCATCAGAGCGGCAGTTGCCATTGCGAAAGAATAATCAACCCTTTCGCTTGCGATGTAGGCAGTTGGGATCGCATGGTTCCTTTGCTATAGCACCGATCTGCTCCATGATCTCCTGATTGTTCGCATGCCTAATGTTCTCGATAATCTGATATCCCTGCCTCTTCTTGGGGCAGTCCTCCACATCATCGAATAAGGCATCCATCACCGCAATCAGAACCCGCTCAGTCTGAATGTCCACCAAGCTTTCAGGCCCCCGATCGATTTTCCTTACTCTCAGCCTCGGCCATCACCTTGGCTACGAACGCATCTAGTCTCTCTGACCTTCCCCCCCTAGCCTCTTGGATCATGTCTACAACATCCTTGATTGGGTCGGTGCATAAGCAGCTACCATCAGCGTTCCTGAGGTTACAATCCATTTGTTTGCAGTTCTTGCTGGCCTTGAGTCCTCTATCATACACCATTCCGAAGAAGCTGGCCATCTCGTCCAATGAGTATTGGTCCATTTTTATCTCCATGAATGGATTGATTGAGAGGTAGTCGTTGATTGCGGAGGGGGTGGAGCGAAAACCGTTGAAATCGATTTATGAAAAAGTTTGAGCATACAATGGCGGCTGGCCATCGCGTTTTTAAAATGTATCATTTTCGATAAGGTTAGTGAGTAATTCCGAAAGTGGCCGTGTTTAATAGAATCGAATATCTCACAACAGATTCTGGAAGTGATTTTTTACTTGCTCAAGACGCTACATATTTTAGAATATTATAGCAATATTTTTAGTCTAACAATATATGTCAATTTTGGGGAAGCCAGATAATTTTTGGCTAACTAGATGCGGAGTAATCAGTCGTAACTGAGGTGGTCCGTTGCCAAATACTAATGAATTGTTGCTAGAGGCTGAGCGTAGGAAGGTGGAAAAAACATTCATCGAAACATTTGTAGCTATGGGTTTTAAAAACCTAGCAACAAAAGGAAAGCATTTTGTAATTGGATCTCAACGTGGAGAGATCGATCTCACATTCATTTTTCAAAACATTATTCTGGTCTGTGAAGAAACCCAACAATCAGACCTTGACAATATTAAGGACCATCTTAGGACCAAGGTTGTATTTTGGAAAGAGATTAAAGCGAATAAGCCTGCATTCATCCATTGGATAAAAACAACCTTTACAAACGATTTCAGAGACATGACAAATTATCCCACCGATCGCTACCGCATCATTTTTCTTTACTACACTCGCAAAGAATTGCCAGATGAGATCCAGAGTCATGAGCAATTTAATTTTATACAATATATCGATGAAAAGACAATTAGCTATCTTGAAAAGATGTCGGCCGTCATCCATCATTCAGCGAGGAATGAGCTATTCAAATTTTTAAAACTCAACTTTTCCGATATCGGTGCTCCAGTTTCGAACAGAGTAAGCATTCATCCAATTGAAGCGGCAGTAATTCTTCCAGAAGGCGCTTCGGGATTTCCGGACGGAGTGAAAATTGTAACCTTCCTGATGAGCGCAGAGGACATTATGCATTGTGCATACGTGATGAGGAAGGGAAGCTGGTATGATCAAATGCGAGTCTATCAGCGACTCCTTGTGCCAAAAAAAATCAGGGAGATGAGAACTTTTATCTTAACAAATGAAAGATCATTCATAGATAACATAATAGTCGCTCTTCCAGAAGGCGTAGAGTTTCATAATTCGAACACCAATGAACTTGTTCGGTTAGAACAATTACATGATATTGATACAGTAACAATTCATATTCCAAAGCAAATAAATTCGATCGCAATTGTGGATGGACAGCATAGAATCTACGCCCACTATGAAGGCGATCCATCCGATCCAGATGAGAGGAAAATTGCAGAGATTAGGCATACAAGACAAGTGTTAGTTACGGGTTTGGTTTTTGCCACTGGCATATCTAGTTCAAAAAAGTTTGAAATTCAAAGCGATCTATTCCTTCAGATAAATTCAACACAAAAGAAAGCAGAAAAATCTCACCTCGATTTTATCAATGCTATGAGAGAGCCTTTTTCGCGTGTTGGTGTAGCAAGAAGAGTGTTAACTAACTTAAATTCAAAAGGCCTTTTTGCTGATAAATTCGCGTTGGATACCGATGACCACGGAATTAAAACTGCAATGATCATCGAACACGGTTTGAAGGATCTTGCTGAAATCAAAGATGCAAGTGACTCTCTATATCATTATTGGGATTTCGAAAATAAACAAATATTGATGGGAGTAGATTCGAACGAGAAAGATGAAGTCCTAGAAAAATACACAGCTTTTTGTTCGAAACAAATTGAGAACTATTTTAGGGCAATTAAGGCAGTCTTTGATGATGAATGGAAGTTTGATGGCAGTACAAAACTTTTAAGAGTGACCGAGATTGTTGGTTTTCTGAAGGCCTTTAGAACATTTTTGAGGGAATATCAGAAGGTGGAGGAATTCGCATTCTATAAAGAGAGGCTAGAGAGGCTACGTGACACTGACTTAGATTTCACTCAGCAATACCCCCGATATCCATACGCATCATCTCAATGGACGAAATTCGGCGATTTCGTATCTGAGAATTGTTGGTATGACTCGCCAAGAAACAGATCGGATTTAACACAGCCATCCACTGAGGAAATGAGAGAATGACCGAAATGTTGATCGCTCAATTTGTTATGCACCTAATGAGAGATCTAAATGGTTGAATTAAGGCAGATAAGCGAGTCTGACGATCCCCTATATCTAGTTGGAGATTCAAGGTTTATTAAGGATATTTTTCCAGTAGAGTCCATTGGAAAACCAAACCTCGTCATCACCTCGCCTCCATACTTTACATTAAAAAATTATGAAGACAACGGTAAACAAATTGGACATGGACAGAGCTATAAAACATACCTTGACGACCTCGCCAAGATATTCGAAGCATGTTGTCAGTTGACAACAGAGAGCGCTACCCTTTGGATGGTCGTTGACACATTTAAGGCTAAAGACAAGTCCACGGTTACTTTACCTTTCGACATTGTCAACAAGCTGAAGGATAATCAGTGTAGATGGAGCCTTAGAGATATTATCATCTGGAATAAAACGAAAAATATTCCTTATGCCGCAAAAGGTTATTTTAAAAACCATTTTGAGTATATATTATTCTTCACAAAAAACGATGAATTTGTTTTCAACATTGATGAGACGAGAGAAATCTCAGACTTAAAAAAATGGTGGGTCAAGTATCCAGAGAGATACTCCCCTAATGGTGTCTCACCCTCAAATATATGGGAAATAACTACAAGAATGAAGGGCTGGGGTCACGATGATACGAAGCATGTGTGTCCCTTTCCTCTCTCGCTTGCAGAGAGAATTATCTCAATAGCCTCGAACCCAGGAGATCTCGTTTTTGATCCATTTGCAGGTTCGGGGTCAGTCCTTGCTATGTCAAAAGTAATGGGGCGAAGATCAATCGGCATCGATGTGAATAACACCTATCGTGAGGAATTCTCAAGCGTTCTGAGAGAGGCAAAAAGGCATTGGGATCTGAAACAAAAAGAACTAATAGCCATCAAGGCAAGACTCTCTGATTTCCGAATCATTAACATGCGGTTACGAAAGCTTAAGGTTGCAGCTAGATGGTTGAAGGAATACCGCCTGGGGGAAAACGGGTTAGGTCAGGTCGCATCGAGGATAGTCTGCCTTGGTGGCAGGGATCAGGACCATTCTATTGAAATGATTATCGTAAATGATGATCTCATCCAAGCATCACAGGTTGATGCTACTGAAAAGGTCGATGCGTTGATCAGTCAAGCAGGAATTAACGTATTGATAAATCGCGTGGATTTAGAAGAGTTAGTACGGATGATCAAAGGTAAGCAGATTTACACGTATCAACTAGACCGTCCATCCCAATACAATGATGTCATAGTGCTATCAAATAATATTGAACGTCTAGATGCGAATGGAACACTATTTTCAGACATCGGGATTAACATTTCAAAGCCAACAGATATTGAAAAAAAGAGCCTTGATAGCCTCCTCCCCGATCGTGTGAAAGCTACCCCACCTAGAACTGTTAAAAAGGGTCATCAGGAAAAGCTACATGATGGGAGCAGATAGTTTGGATGAACGATCGTGACAGGAGGAAATGAGGATCAAATTATAGGATTATCGAGGAGTGCTACATCAAAGAGAGGAAAAATCATTCGACGAGTATTCATTCTCCAAGTATGAATTAGGATGGCCAGACAGAATGTGTATCGAATTATGCAACGAGTATGCAAAGCTACATGCAAACAAGAGGTAGCCAGTAGTTTTCACCGCTTTAGTTTTCCAATTTCCTCGAATTTCTGATTTGCATACTTTTTCATGGCCATCACCACGGCTAGAGATCATAATCCTTGAAAATAGCCAGACTGTCGAACTTTACATAATTCGTTGCATACTATGGTACTATAGGCTTGCATTATGCAACGCTTTATGCAACGGAGGGAATGGAGCGCGAGGAGAACAATTTTCAATCGAAAACAATGTCCGTAGATCACCGTTTTTAGGGCTAGAATAATGTATTCAAATGGTATTCATCTCTGTTTGTAGAAAACTTATCCAGATGTTTTCTCTGTTTCTGTTCTCGCTAACCGTAGAAAATCAAATTTGAATAATTTTCATGCACGTCTATGTCAAACCTATATGAAAAAGTGGTATCGAGCCAGATGAACGACCGTTGAATAATTTCACCTTCCTATAGGTACTATAGAGCTGCATTATTCAAGGAATTATTCTGAGTAGGGAAGAAAGCTCGAAGGAAACAAAATGTAATGAAAACCGGGGTAAAGGGTTTACTTTCCCGCTCGTTTGTTGTATCTCCCCGGCGGCCGTTTAGCTACTCTCTTCATGATCTCCTCCTGCCCGATCTTGAAGAACTCTTCAAGCGCGGCGTCGGTGACGTCCGATTTCGTCAGGCCGAACACAAGGTACAACTTCTCCAGCCTCGCCGCTTGCTTTGGACTGAGCCTAAGCTGGATAGATACAAACTTCCTCTCTTCCGCTCCGGAGATCATCGAGCCCCCCTCCTCTGACGGACCATCATAACGATCTCGTCCGCCGGTCTCGCTAGGAAGAGGTCGACGGCTAGAGCGACAACTTCCGATTTACCACAACCTTTGATGCGGTCCAGCTTGGTCAAGGCGACCTCTTGAGCCACAGGCAATCTGACCTTGACGACCGTATCCTTCTTGGTCTCAGCCATCACGTCGACCGCCTCCTTCTCCTCAACCTCTCGGCGAGAATGATCACTACCGAGAAGGTCAGCATCACCAGGACGGTGAACACCAAGGAGAACCACACATGCTCCCAAGTGTTCATGTCGAACCTCCGGAAGCCTCGTTAGAGCATGTCGGCGGAGACCTCTCCGCCGTCACCTCCTCGCCCCCCTCGGAAGTATATGAACCCCCCTCCCTTTTTCGAGGGAGGGTATTCCGACAGGGGAGGTATGTCTGATAGTCGACGCCCTCCATGACGAAGTGGTCTCGGAGGGTGTTCCTGGGAACGCCTAGCTCCTTAGCCGTCGCGGCGAGAGAACCGCGAACCTTTAGAAGCTCGATCGCTAGGCCGGTGTTGATATCTTTCCGGACCTTCTGACCCCAACCCTTGCCCTCATGGATTCTCCGAGCGATTCCTTCCTTGACGCGCTCGGCCGTTTGCTTCCGTTCCAGCTCTCCGAGAGCCAGGACGATACGGACGAAGAACTCACCGATCGGCGTCGAGGTGTCCACGTTGCCGCAGACAGTGTCCTTGACCAGGATGAGAGCAACGTTAGCTCGTTCGAGCTTCTTGATGAGGACCATGCCCTCCTCGGCGTTCCTGATGAACCTGTCCAGTCGAAGGATAACAACCGCGTCGATAGGATGGCTCCTGTCCGTAGCCATCTCCATGAGCTTCCTGAAGCCCGGGCGATTGGTGTCCTTCCCGCTTCTGTGATCTACGAAAGCATGAACGATCTCCAGGTCATGCTCCCTGGCGTACTTGCGGAGGATAAGGAACTGGGTCTTAGGGTTCTGCATCTCCGCTTCCTCGGAGGTGGAAACCCGAGCGTAGAGAGCAACCTTCACCGGGATCCCTCCGGTATACTCTCTCCTGCAGGAGCCGGTATACTCTTTACTCGAGGACGGAGTATACTCGGATGATCAGCGCAGTATACTTCATGCTCCTTGATTAGAATCCCAATTATCTCGTCGTAGGTGTGGACCTTGCGGCGATAGCCCGGCCAGTATTCTTTTTCCTCGAACATCCAAGCTTCTAGCTTTTCTTTCACCTCGTTCGAAATCTTGATGGTCTTCTCCATCGGCTCAGATTTCTTTTCATACCATGTCACCGGCCATCCCTCCTGGAGAGCGGAGGAAGAAGAGCAAGCGGAGTAGGCAGAGGCGTAGGTTCCTTCATCCTGTGCCAGATGGCCAGAACTAGGAACAGAGGCGAAGCAACCAGGACCAGGAGAACCGTAACGACTCGAACCGGGGGAGAGATCATCCGAACATCACCTCCTCATCTAGCGAAGCGATAGCAGGGTCTCTGGGAGCTTGCGGTTGGCCCTTGCGTTGCATCTCCAACCTCTGATACTCCATCGTTCGAGCCTGGAACTCGGTGAAGTTATCGAGCGCTTTCCAAGTCTCTTTCAGACGACCGAGTACCCGCAAACGAAGAGCATCCAGCTCTTCCTCTTCCGCTTGAATCCTGGCCTGGATGTCGGCCAGTTCTTCCTCCATCGCGTCGTGGCTTTCTTTCGCCGTCAGCAAGAACCGAGCGTTGGAGATGTTGGCCTGAGCGAACTCTATCTCCGTATCTCCCTTGGAGTGATCGATGATGACTCCAGGATGATCTGCGAACCCTGCCAGGTTCTTAGGCAGGTGCTTGAGCAGTTCAGGATTGCTGTAGGCGAAATACACTTGCCCCACCATCTTCCCGACTCTACAGCCGCGTATCCGGTCGAACTTCCAGCCGCCGTGTCGCTCCAGGAAGTCCAACACGCCGAACACTTCCTTATCGAAGAAGTGAACCGGGTAGTCCTTCCCGGCGTCGATGTCAGCGGCCGTGAGATGAATCCTAGGAGGGTAGACGTGCAAGTTCCTGAGATTCGGAGTGATCCTGAGCTGAAGAACAACGGAGTAATCCCATCCAGGTATCCTAAGCTCGGTCGTCCACCTCCAATTGTTATGGTACCCTTCCTCGCCTCCCAGGTCGCAAGGGTCAGTGAAGAGAGGAATCTCTATTGCGTCCTTCCCCGGCTCGGCTACGGAGATTACTTTCTGCTCTCCGAGCTTGGTGATAGGAAAGACGATGTGCCCATGCATGTGCGCTTCTAACGTCTCGATGTCGTACTGTTCGAGGCGAACCGAGGCCGGAGGAGAGGTTGAGGCGATCGAGGAAGGCATGACAGGGGGTCTGTCAACCGGTTGAGCCGTAGGTTGAGCCTCTAAGCCAGCTACGTCGTCTTCAATGATTTTGGCGGAGATCGGCCTTGCCTCCTCGAAGAACCTTGCTTTCGGCCCTCGTTCGTAAAGTCCGGTTCCCTCGATCGCCTTCAAAATCTTCTCGTCGAGAAGCTTATTCTTCTGCCGCCGTACCGCTTCCTCGGAGATGTCCAGTATCCTAGCGACATCTGCCTGTATGTGCCCCTCGATGAACAGCTCGTATATCTGTCGGCGGCGGGGGGTGGTTTTGACGGTGATGATGCTAATTCACCCCCCTAACATCAACGGCTTCCTCAAGGGGTTGAGTTGAGGGTTGAGCCGTGAAAAAAAGAGGTTGAGTTTGCTGGCTCATCAAAATGACAGCCTTTTCGGGGGTTGAGCCGTGCGGTTGAGTGTCATGGTTGAGACCATGACGGCCAGCGTAGTTGAGAACAGGTTGAGCCGAGGTTGAGGAGAGGTTGAGCCTCATTCCCATCCCTCCCGGTGAAAGCCTTGACGCACTAGCCTAGCGGCGTATGCCTTTGGAGGCCATAGCGGCCGGTCCTCCTTGACCACATGACCGTTAGGCTCGGTCCAGGTGGCCACGTCCTTACTCAGTGTGACCTGGGTCCCGTCCGAGTGCGTGAGAATGATCTCTTTCATTCCTTCGCCTCCGCTATGGCGGCTCTTACGGTCTCAGGAGTCAGTAGGTAAGCGACCGAGCCGTTGAGAGTCCCGGCACGACGGACGAACGGACAACAGCGCACGATCTGGAGCGCACCCCTCCGCTCGAAGTACCTTGAATGTTCGTCCCGAACTTGTCTGAAGACATCGACGGCGGTGAACTTGCTCAGTCGAATGCACGCGTCCAGGAGCAATCTCTCTTTGAGGTCGAGACCATCGAACATGGCCGGTCTCTGGACCTTCGGCTTGTGGTCGAGCAACGCCTCGGCCTCGATGTTCTTCCTGGACAACATAACGAGGAAGTTAACCACCTTGCCGACCTCCATCGCGTCCAGGCCCTCGCGCCTCAGGCTGTTGAAGACCTCCATCGCTTCCTGATAGCAAGGGTCTTTCATGGGGTCCTTGTTGAGCGAGGGGAAGGCTACTGGCATTTCGCTAACGGTCTCGTCCATCAAGCATCACGCCCCTTGAATCGGCGCTGGACCGCTCGAATCGTAAGCCTGGCGGGCAGGACGAAAAAGAGTTCAAACCGCCACACGATCTTGTTGAGGAAGTGAGCGGTCATCATTCATCCTCCGAAGGATTGAACGTCTGGCCGTCCGGTCTCCGGATGAAATCCGGACAGGGAACTTTCGTTTCCTCCCGACCGGCGAACCGGCGCTTGGTGCATCGGTCCCAGAGTCCATTGTATCTGGAGCAATGGCACTTCCTCGCCTCGTCGTGACAGAAAGCGCAATGCATCTTCCGTATGCGGACCTTATGAACGCCGACTGCCTCGATTACGCTGGCCAGCTTGGAGAGCTTCATATCGAACACCTCCCCCGGCATTCGTCCTTCGCTCCCTGTGCTGGCCTGGGAGCGTAGACCGTTCCAGGCGAAGGCTTGGAAAACTCTCTCTGATTCAGCCTCGCCCGCTCGATGATCTCCCGTTGATGCGATGGAAGCTCACAGAACTTGAGAGCCTTCTTGGTCGGGTTCGCTTGGTATTCCCTTAGAGACTCCTCGCCCTCATGTTCGAGGATGAAAAGCTCAAGCGCTATCTGGTCCTCCTCGGCCTCGGTCCTCGGCTTCATGGGAACGGGCGGTCGCACCATCGCTTCGAGCCGGAGGTATGCAGCCGCGTGTGCTGAGGTGTCGCCTATGCTAACACCTCCTGTCGCGTGTTCTTAGGGCGGTTTAGACCACTCTCGGACCTCGGCCGCATCTTCCCTAGCGACCGACCGTCAACGAAGCCGATAGAGGCGGCGTAACGTTTACAGGGTGGGCAAGAGTCGCAACTGTCACCCTTACAGCGTTTCGTCATCTCCTTGCACGCCTCGATCTCCTTGCCGTCGCCGTCGATGAATTGACAGCCCTCGCAACAATCGTTGAAGGGTAGATCGCTCAAGAGATCACCCCCGCGCGAAGGGGATTAAGGGTACTTCGGCAGGGCTCGTCGTAAGGGGTGCCACAGAAGGTACCTTCGGTCAAACGAGCGGCTTGATTGGCTAATGCAAAAAACGCGTCCCTGAAGTCCGAACCAGTGAATTCAGACAAGCGAAAAAGAATTAAAGGGGGAACTATTACAGGGGAATGCCCGAGTGGGGTAGCTTGGATATCCTAAGAGATTGCGGATCTTTAGACCCGGGTTCGAATCCCGGCTCGGGCGCTTCTCGTCCCCCTCAAAGCCCTTATCTTTTCTCGTGACGCTATCGGACCTATGTCCCGATTCGGCCTGATGTACGATCCCCTTCCATGGTTGCTCAGGTCCAGCAACCTCGCCGTCAGGCTGCGGGCGGCCCATGAGCTGGATGGCCAGCCTGCCGATTACCGTTCGATCCTGGAGATGCCGGCGGTCAAGCGCATCCTCCGCCAGCAGCAGGGGGACGGCTCGTGGCGCTACCCCGGCCGAAGGGCCGACGAATGGATGAACTACGAGTACCTGGAGACATACAGGCAGCTGGGGGAGCTGGTGGAGATGTACGGCCTCCGGTCCGGCCACCCCGCCATCGCCCGGGGAACTGAGTTCATGTTCTCCCTGCAGACCGGCGAGGGCGATTTCCGGGGGATCTATGGGACGGAATACTCGCCCAACTACACCGCGGGGGTCCTGGAACTCATGGTCCGGGCCGGACTGGAGGACGATCCCAGGGTTGGCAAAGGTTTCGATTGGCTGCTCTCGATGCGGCAGGACGACGGGGGATGGGCGGTGCCCCTGCGTACGGTGGGGTGGAAGTTCTACGCCCCCCGGCCATCCGGCCCCGGCCCGGTGCAGCCAGATCGGACCAAACCATCGTCCCACATGGTCACCGGGGTCGTCATGCGGGCCCTGGCCGCCAGCGAGCGTCACCGTCATAGGGACGATGTCCAGGAGGCCGGGTACTGGCTGGCCTCCCGCTTCTTCCGCCCAGATCGATACCCCGACCGCCGGGCCGCTGACTACTGGACCAAGTTCACGTACCCCTTCTGGTTCACCGACCTGGCCTCCTCCCTAGATGCTCTCTCCGCCATGGGCGTTCCCGCGGACCATCCTCCGGTGGCCGAGGCCATCGAGTGGTTCCGCTCCCGGCAGCGGGAAGACGGCTCCTGGAGGCTGACCTACCTGAAGAACATCGGCAAGGATGTCGACCTGTGGGTGCATTTCGGCCTATGCCGGTCGCTAAAGCGTTACTCGGTCTGATCGAGCCTCTCCGGCTCCTCCTCGATGCCTTCGGTCCTGGTGATATCCACCTCTCCGGGTGGAAGGATGCGGGCGATCTCCTCCTCGGGGACGTCGAACATCTTGGCCAGGACCGCCGATGCCCTCGTTCTCACCTTCTTGCCGGGCTCGATGACCACGTATTTGGATGAGGTCGCTTCCACCGCTCCCAGGGGGCCGCACATGATCTTGCGTTCCCCCTCGTAGGCAATCTCGCCCACTGCCAGCATGAGGGGCAGGTGGTACTCGTAGTTGCGCTTTCCGCGGATGACGAATGCCCCCCGGGGCACGAACTCCCCCGCCTGGGCCATCTTGCTGACCTGGTCCGGAAGCACCCAGTACGCCGTGCCCTCCGATGCGCCAGCCATCCATGCCTTGGAGTGGGCCAGGGCGAAGGTGCAGGCCTCGATCATCTCCTCCTCGCCGGCGCTGGCGCCGTCGAAGACCACCACGCTGGGGGCCCCGTGGACATCGGCGTGGGCGAAGCGCTCGGTGGTCTTCAGGTGCTTCTTGACCAGCTGGTCGTTGCTGTGAGCATCGCGGCCCCCCAGCACGAGGTGCCCGCCGGAGGTCACGAACCACTTATATCGCTCGAACCAGAACTCCTTGGTCTTGCGGGCGGTGTGCTTCTCCTCGCGCTTGCGGCTCTCGCCCTCCTTGACCTTCTGGGAAAGTCGTTTCTCTGTCTCCTTGAGCGCCTCCTGCGCCCCCTGCATCTTGTCCTTGGCTTCCTTGCCCCTCTGATACAGGGCATTGGCGTTGCCCTCGACCCCCAGAGTGTAGTCCAGGGCGACATCCTTGCCGGCGATGACGGCAGTGACCCCATGCTCCTCGGGAATGACCTTGGTGATGCCCGGGATGGAAGAGAGGGCCTCCCGGGTCCGCTCCCAGTTGAGGCCCTCGGCCGCTGTCCGCAGGCGCTTCAGCAGCACGTCGGTGCCCATGTAGTCGGAGTATATGGCCTCGGCCTGCTCCGCAAACCCCCTGGCCTCGGCCAGCTGCGATTCCACGGCCGCCCGCTGCTGGGCCAGCTGGCGCTCCAGGCGCTGGACCTCGGGGTCCGCCTTCTCCCCGGCCACCGGGACGCGCTCCAGCACGTAGTTATGGATCGCGTCCGAGAAGGTGGGGTGCTCCCGGACCTCGCGGTCGGCATACTGGATGAGGGGCACCGGGGTGACGTCGATCGGCTTGCCGTTCTCCAGCACCTCCCTCGCCCGCGGCGAACCGGCCGCTTCCTTGAGCAGCAGGGACAGCGCCTCGTACAGCTTGGTGACCTCCTCCGGCGAGAGGCTCTTGGCCTTGCGGTCCTTGTCCACGCCCGCTCTGATGCAAGTTTCCTCCGCATACTGGCCTCCGATGTTGATGGCCGTGGCCAGCGTCCTCACGGCGTCCGAGGTGGAGCCCAGGAACGCCTTGCGGAAGGAACCCTCGTCCATGTCCAGGGGGTTGAACCGAGAGGGGGGGAAGGCATACTCCAGACCGGGACGCACCTCGCGGTGGCGCCACTTCCTGGAGTGCACAGCATTGAGGATCTTGCCGCCCGAGACCAGCACCAGATTGCCGTCGCCGAAGAGCTCGATCACCAGCTGATACTGGTTCGGGCCCTTCTCCAGGTCCAGCACCACGATGCGGTCGAACTCCCTCAAGCGGACCGCTGCGATGCGGGTGTTGGTGAGGTACTTGCGGAGGTTTACGGCGAACTGGGATGGCATGTCCGGGGTCTCCGGCTTCTCCGGGGCAATGTACAGCCAGCACATGTCCTGGAGCACCAGCTCCTTCTTGCCCTGTCCCGGGGTATTGATCCTCAGGAGGACGTTCTTGACGTCCCAGTGGAAGACCTTGTCGAGGTAACCGCCCACCAGGGCCTGCATCTCCCCAACCATGGCCAGGACGTCGAACGTGCTCATTTCATCCTTCATCGCACCCCCTCTACCATTGTGAAAAGATAAGCTTTGCTCACTGCCCCGGACCCATCGACAACCTTTTTCGGACCGGAACCATACCTCCTTGATATGATTTCCCGGGCCACCGCTGAGGATCTTCCCGCCATACTCAGGCTGCAGCGCCAGGCCTTCCGGGGGGAGGCGGAGCGCGTGGGGGATATGAACATCAAACCGATGGCCCAGACCTTGGACGAGCTCCGGGAAGAGTTCGAGGGTTCGGTCTTCCTGAAATATGTCCAGGACGGGGAGATCCTAGGCTCGGTACGGGGCAGGATGGAGGGTGAGGTATGCCACATCGGCCGTCTGGTGGTGCGCCCGGACCGATGGAGGCAGGGCATCGGTCGGGAGCTGATCGACGGCATCGAGCGCACCTTCGCCCAGGCCGCCCGATTCGAGCTTTTCACCCGCATAGACCACGAACGGACCAGGCCGTTCTATCGTAGCCTGGGCTACGAGCCCTACCGGAGCGAGCGGTATAGCGATACCCTTACCTTCGTGCACCTCTTCAAGCCCGGTCATGGGCCCGCCGTGGGTGGGTCTAGGGACGAGCTAAAAGGTTAGTTATATCCCGGAATCCGTGACGTCACAAGTTGATCGACGTCGAGGATGTCATACTGCAGCGCATAGATCAGCTGGAGGAGGACGAGCCGAACCTGGAGACAGACTATGAGCTCATCGCCCCGGACAACTATGGAGTCATCACCGTGCTGACCGAGGAAGGGGCCATCGGAGCGGAGTTCGTAGAGTCTGACCTCAGTTGGGCCAGGAACGATGCCGTCGAAGAATACAACGAAGCGGCCAAGGACGGACTGTATGTGGCAGTCATCGTCCCCAACGAGGCGTACTTCGAAATGGTCCACCGCATCACCAGGCGGGGCAAGGGCAACATCGAGGTCTACAGCTACGAGTCCCTGGGCATCCTCTCCACCCCCATGGCCGGTTGACCTCCAGCCCACTGAGGCCAGCCATGACGAAACCCTTATAAACGAAAAGCGAATTGATGGTCTCCATCCGCCACTGTGGCTTAGTGGTATAGCGACGCCTTGGTAAGGCGTAGGTCGAGGGTTCAATTCCCTCCAGTGGCTCCACTTCACTTTTCTATTCTTAGCGGATTAAATATATAACTCGGTACCATGATTCACGCCCGTCAAATCATTTAGGATGGGATCGGGATGGGACGTTCGTTAGCGATACTTGTAGCGGTGCTTGTAATCTTATGCGGATCGGTGGCGCTCGCTCCGTCGACAGGGACGGTAGCGGCGACCGGGACACTGACCCTGGATATAACCTCCCCGCAGCAGAACACGTACGTCCAGACACCATACGTCGTCATCACCTGGGACGCGACCGATACGGCGAACAAAATCAACCCATTCGAGATCTACGTCGACTCTCAGCCCACCGCGCTAACTACAACATCCTACCAGATGAACCTGACCGCCCTGTCCGATGGGAGGCACACGGTGTCCGTGCGGGCCACCAACGATGTGGGCGATTGGGCCGAGGATTCGGTGATGTTCTATATCGACACCACCGCTCCAGTGCTGAGGATCCTGACGCCCTCGTCCAACAGTTGGCTCAACACCTCGGACGTCACCGTGACCTGGCAGGCCTCGAGCAGCGTGGGAATCGTGTCCTTCGATGCTCGCCTGGATTCCAATCCCTGGACGATGTCCATCCCCTCCAGCCAAACCTCGACGACGTTCCAGAACGTGACCAACGGGGCTCACAACGTGACCGTGGTAGCTCATGCCTGGGGTGGCAAGACCTCGACCGCTGTCGTCGCGTTCAGCGTTGACACCACCGTGCCGGAGGTCAGCATCACCTACCCCGGGGACGATGCCGGGTTCAACCATGGGGATATCACCGTGGTGTGGAGCGGCCATGACGCGGGCAACAACATCGTCGGCTATCAGATCTGGACGGATGGGGCCAGGGTCACAACGGCGGTGCCGGGGGAGAACCACTTCAACACCAACTTCGCAGACGGTACCCACACCGTGAGGATCGTGGCCGTGGACATGGCCAACAACACCGCTATCGACGAGGTCACCTTCCTCATCGACACGGTAAGGCCGGCCATAGTGAGCAAGACCCCCACCGGCGATCAGGAGCCGGTCGGCACCACCGTGGAGGTCAACTTCTCCAAGGTCATGAGCGTCCAGGAGACCAGTCTATCCATCGATGGCATTCCCGGGTCCATGAGCTGGAACGGCACCCTCCTCACCTTCACGCCGACCAGCGCCCTGGCTTACGGGACCGCCTATCACGTGACCCTCAACGCCACCGACAGGGTCGGGAACGTGATCCAGGAGAGCTGGAGCTTCACCACAACGGATATGGGCACGATCTCCGGCGTGGTCCTGGACAACAACGGCAACCCAATGTCAGGGGTCAAGGTGGCCCTGGAGGACGGCAGTTACGTGGTCACCGCCAGCGACGGCGGATTCAGTCTGGAGGCTCACGCGGGACCGCACAACGTGACTCTCAGCAAACTGGGCTACGACGCCAAGACCGTGACCGTCAGCCTGCAGCCCGGGCAGATCCTGCCCCTGGGCTCGGTGGCGGTCAATCCGACCAACCCCCTGGCCATCTATGGCATCTTGGCGGCCATCGGGGCGGTGGTCATCGTAGGCATCCTGTACTACTTCGGCCGACGGGGGAAGAAGCTGAGCAGGCCCCAGTACCGCTCGATGAGGGGCATGGAGGACCTGCAGAAGCGCGCCTCCAAAAAGGGCCGGGGGAGGAAGAACGAGGACGAGGACGACGATGAAGAGGTCCTCTAATCCCCTTTTCAAGTGAGGGCCGTGGAGGACGCCCGGCGCCTCACTTCATGCGGTAGAGCACGAACCCCGACCAGATCTTGGGCCAGAAATAGGTGGTCTTCTTCGGCATCTTCCGGCCGCTCTGGGCCACCTTCCAGGTCATGTCCAGGGTCGGGGCGCGGACCAGGATGGCGAGGTCGCCCTTCCCCGACTTTATCTTGCGTTCCACCGAGGAGGCGTCGTGATCGTACTCGATCTCCAGTTCATTGCCCTTGGGCATGGCGTACAGGATGCCCTTGAGGATAACCTCCTGGCAGACGTAGGTGTCGACGGACCACAGGATGTCCCCGGCGGGGGCCGAGAACTCCGCCACCAGCGCCCGGCCGCTGGGAAACAGCAGCCCGAAGGTCGGTGCGGTGGCTTTATCCATGATGTCCTCGGCGGCCTTGGCATCCTTCACCTGTCGTACCGAGAAGTGCTTGGCCATGGCGTCCAGGAACTCGTTCTCCTTGAACTTGAGGTTCCGGATCAGGCGGTGAGTGGGGCGGACGAACATGCCGGTATCCTGGGAGGAGACCATAGTGCATAGCACGTATCCCTTGCGCCCGTCCCCGGGGTTCTCCTGTGCATACTTGTAGGAGGTCTCGTAGCGGTGATGGCCGTCGGCGATGAGCACCTTCTTGCCAGACATCATGCCGCGTATGCTGTCCACTGCTTCACGGTCGGAAATGCGGTACAGCTGATGCCTCGTCCCCGAGGCGTCGTTGCACTCGAACAGCTTGGTCGCGCCTTTCTCCACCGCATCCAGGTCGACCTCCGAACGGTCATACAATCCGAAGATCGACTCGCAGTGGGTGCTCGTTGCCCGCAGCAGGTTGAGGCGGTCCTCCTTGACCTTGGGGAAGGTCTCCTCGTGGGGAATGATATTCCCCGCCTCGTATCCCTCCGAGCGGAGGACTCCGATGATGCCGTTGCGGGTGAGCCACCGCTCGCCGTCCTTGAACCCCTGGCGGTAGAGGTAGTAACAATCCTCCTTGTCCTGGGCTAGCTTGCCGGACGAGAGCCACGAATCGAGCAGCTCGGCGGCGGGGCCGTACCCGCCGTCCATCGCTCCCAGCGTGATGCGGGTGATGTTGTATGGCTTGGCCTGCAGCTTGGCCTGCTCCTCGGTGGAGATGATATCGTACGGCGGGGACACGCGGTCGGCGATGTCCTCGTTCTTGCTCAAATGCGGCAGGACGCCGCGGAAGGGACGGAAATCGACCATAGAAACAATGGTGTAAGGAGCCCACGGTTCAAGAGGGTTGCGACCGCTTGCCCCCCGTGGAGGTCCACGGCGAAACCTCTTTATGTGCTACCATTCTAAAGAAGGCATACCGAGCGTGACCGATGAACCTGATAGAGACAATCAACCAATGGATGCTCACCTTGATCTCCACGTCCGATTACCTCGGCATCTTCCTGGCCATGTTCATAGAGGGGATCTTCACTCCCATACCCAGCGAGCTCATAATGCCCTTCGCTGGCTACCTGGCCTCGACCGGGGAGCTCAGCTTCGTCCTGGTGATAGTGGTCGGCTCCCTGGGCGCGACAGCGGGTTCGATCATCGCCTACATGCTGGGTAGACAGCTGGGACGGCCGTTCCTGGACCGGTACGGCCGATACCTGGGGTTCGGGAAGGACAGCCTGACGAAGGCGGACGCCTGGTTCGTCAAGTGGGGTAACTATGGCATCCTCATCGGCCATGCCCTTCCCGGGATCCGGTCGATTATTTCTTTCCCCGCGGGCATCGCCCGTATGGACATCAGGCGTTTCGCTCTCTTCACCTTCATTGGGGCGTCGATCTGGAACACCGTGCTGGTCACCGCCGGCTTCTTCCTCGGCGAGTACTGGATCCGGTTCTCCGAGACCCTTGACGGGTGGGACGTGGCCATCCTAGTGGGCGTGGTCGGTGCGGTCGTGGGCTACCTTCTATACAGTCGGTGGAAGCAGCGATCGGAGTCGGCATGCGAGGAATAAGATTTAACGCAAATGGGCCGGCACATCAGAAAAAGGAAGGGAAGAGTTTGGCTTAAGCGCTGAAGCCCTCAGGAAACTGCGCCACCAGGCCGTTGGCCATTGTGTTGGCGATAACCTGGGCGTGCTCCACCGCCATGTCCAGAGCGTTCTGCGCAGCCACGTAGTTGCCGTCCATCACCAACTGGGTGAGGTCGGCCGCGTCGGCAAGGTGCTCCTGGAGCAGGGCGCTCACGGCCTCGTACGGCCAGTTGGGGTTAAGCGAGCTCAGGCACTGTGCGACCTGGCCGATCACCTGAGTGCTGTTGGCCATCGCCGCCTGCATCGCCGCCCGGTCCCCGCTCTCGGCTGCAACGATATAGCTGTAAAGCCCCATCTCGTGCATCCTCAGCAGATTGTCCACGGCGGCAGCGTTCTGCTGGCCGTAGAACGGCTCCAGGGCGGCGGCGGTCATGTCCACATGCTCCAGGGACTTATTGAGGATCGCCTGCACCTGCGCCTGCTCACCGTTGGCCACGGCGAAGATGAGATCGTTCAGATCACGCACGTGGGTCTCCCACAGGTGCTGCATGGCCAGCCTCAACTCGACCTCGCTGGCGGTCTGAGGGCCCTGCTGCGATGGCGCCTGAGAGGCCGCCATCCCGGCCACGGCCACCACGGCCAAGGCCACCATCACCGTTGTTACGATCATTGTCTTTCTCATGGTCCTATCCTGCCCGTTGGGCAGGCGATGTTGGGAGCAGCTTGCGTATAATTTTATTTAGTTGATAGAAATAAAATAATCCATGTTTGAATATTGCCCCATGAATGGACATCGTCGGCGGGGGCCTCAGGCAATAAGCTTCCATCACTTCCCTGAGCTGCCGCGCGTTTCCGCGAAGTCCGAACTGAGGACGAGGACCTCGCCGCTGAGGCCGGTGCCCACGCAAGAAGGAACCCCGGCACCTTGCCGTCGGTACCGTTCCGTAACTCCGCGGGGCCCTCCTCATCTCGAGATTTACTACTCCATCACCACTTATTGGGCCATTGTGGTCGAGACATCTCCTTTGCCGTGCCGCTTCCATATAAGAACCAAGAGGGGAATGCAGAGCTGATGAAGAAGGACGAGAAACTTACACTGAGCAAGGAGAAGAGGGATGTCATGGTCTCGGAGATCAAAAGATACTTCCTGAAGGAACGGGAGGAGGAGATCGGAGACCTGGCCGCCGGTCTGTTGCTGAATTTCATTGCCGATAAGATCGCCCCTGAGTTCTACAACAAAGGCGTTAACGACGCATACGGTTACATGAGCGAAAGGCTCGAGGAGATGCTGGAAATCCAGAGATAGTGCCCTCGGCCACTGCGTACGGACTTCGTTCAGGGTACGGATGGGATGATCCAGGACCTCGGGACGAGCAACACCCGTCAGTTTGGCGGGCAGCGCCATCTCATTAGGCGGAGGTCGGGCCATCAGATTACCATAGCGTCCCGTTTAGTTAATAGCAGATAGATCAGCAAAGGACCTCCGATAAGCGCCGTTATCGCCCCTACTGGCAGCATGACGGGGTTGATGAGATCCTTGGCGATGACATCTGCGGATGACAGGAGCAGCGCACCAGTGATGGCGGAGGCCGGGAACAGGTACTTGAGGTCGCTGCCCACAAGCATCCTGGAGATATGAGGGGCTAAAAGGCAGACGAATCCGATGGCGCCGGTGAAACTGACCACCACTGCCGTGGAGAAGCAGGCGATGAGAATGGAGGCCAATCTCACGTTCCTCACACTCACGCCAAGAGAGAGGGCAGTGTCATCGCCCATCCTCATGATGTTGATGTCCTTCACAAACCACATCATTCCTACAAGCACCGCGATGAGCATGACCAGAACGTACGGCACCTGCCAAAGCGAGGCGTTGTTGAGGTCTCCCACCGACCAGAACAGGGCGGACTTGACCGCGTCCGCCGCACCGAAATACTGCATAATCGTGGTTGCCGCGGTGAAGATGTAGGATATCGATATGCCCACTAGTATCAAGGTGCTGGGCATGACGTTCCGTCGTGCAGAGGTGGCCAGAATGACTCCTGCCGGTATGAGGGAGAACAGGAACGCATTGATTATGGTCCCCAACGTCCCCACTGCCGCAGATATGCCCATGATGATTGATAGGGATGCCCCAAAGGCCGCGCTCCCGGAAACCCCAAGGGTGTAAGGGGTCGCCAGCGGGTTCTTCATGATAGTCTGGATAAGACATCCGGCGATGGCTAGGATCGCCCCGACGAAGGTGGCCATGAGGACCCGGGGAGCATACACCTGAAGGACGATCTGTTCGGTCTTGTAGGGAATGTTGAACAAGCCAGGTATGGCCTGGTTTAAAAGAACCTCGTATACCTGCAAAGGAGTGATCGTTGTCGAACCTATGGTGACCGAGTATGCCATAAGGCCCGTCATCAGTACTGCCAGAGCTGCGATGATAGCGATTCTCTTGACGTTGACCTTTCTGATCCTGTCCTTGTCGAGGTCCACCTCGGCAGAACCGAACAATCTTACCTTCAGCTGTTCTGCCACCATATGACCCCAACATTCCGAGAGCCGTTCGTTGTAAATTGCCCACCCTTCTGAAGGATGGTCGATCTCAGATTTTCAGCCACCAGCTCCTTCTTCTCATCGGGGACGCCATAGAAATCGAAGTAATGCTCCATGGCGACCTCGAGGTTATCGAAGCAGGCCCTTTCAGGATAATCCATGGTGAATGTGATCGGCTTGAGTCCAAGGTCCTCAGCGATGTTGGAGAGGATTTCAAAATCGGTGTGTTCGACCACGATCCGGCCAAACAGGATCTCCTGGACGGCGAATGGTATCCTGAGATCCGCAGGGACGAACAGGTACACCTTGTCGGCGATCGAGTCCATTCTCCTTATCTGCTCTTCAATATCGAGCATGAATATGGAGAAAGAGGACACGATCTTGTCGAACCTTCCCATCCCAGCCACATCCACGTTCTCCCAGCAGTCGTTGATCAGCCTCAGGTTGGTCAGGCCCTCCTCCCTTGCCCTCTCACTCAATGATCGCAGCATAAGCGGAGAAGGGTCGATCGAAGTCACGCTCGCCGATAGCTGGGCCAGAGGAATGGTCAGTCTTCCGTTTCCAGGGCCGATCTCCAAAATATTATGATGCGGGGATGGCGCTATGATCTTGATCTGATCGGAGGTCATCGCCCTCAAGAACGGGCTGGGTCCGGTGATGTTGACACGGCGGTCCCAAAACAAGCCCGAATTAAGCCTCTCGCGTGAGGTCGCTCTGATCGACGTTGCCCATCTCCCAGCCCAGTCCATATCTTCGCCTCCATGATAAAAATAAAAAGGGGGACCCCCTCACGCGACCGGATGGTACATGAACACACCATCGGTCGAAACGTCGTAGTCTGCGATCCCCAGGAAGTGGTTTATGTAGTAGTTATGGAGGGCGATCGGGTCGATACTGGTGTAGTGGCTCGGATTGATGATCTTGCCGATGTACGCCCCGAGCAGCACCGCCCCGGTCGGCCCATTCCTGAAGTCCCCTGCTATTAGGTAGAGGTCATTAGGGTCTGTGTCCACCAGCAGAGTGTGGCTGCTTGAGGTCGCACTCTCCCAGGATGCCGCCACCTCCGATTCGTTCTGAGCCAGATATCCATGTTCAGGAACGCCAGCCACAACCGTTCCTGCATATGTGTACTTCACCATGTGCAGGAAGATGTAATCGATGGTGGTGGAATTGTCATCGTTGAACAGCGCGTCCACCTGGGACACCTTGGAGAGGCTGTTATTGTACTCGCCCCCGTACAACGATGCACCGACGTTCTTACCTCCTCCCAGGAGACAAGCCTGTCCCAGCGGATCGGTGAAGCAGTACACTGTCGCGGTCTTGGTGTCAGGGTTGATGAAGTAGGAGTTAGGGTAATTGCTCATGAGGACCGTGGGCTTCTCATCCTCTGGGATGGAGTTGGCAATATCGGCCAACTTATTGCGCGTCTCAAGGATCCAGGCCGCATACTCCTCCGCGCGATCTACGGCGCCGAAGATGTACCCTGCCTTCAGAATGCCCTGGATGAAGTTCGATCCCTCGGCGTTGGCCATGTCAGGGTTGTAGAGGCCGAGATAGATTACATCAGTCCCGATGAGCTTGGTCTGCTTGACATCGTAGCTGTTGGTATAGAATGTGAGCAGGACGTCAAGGTCCAGATCGTTAACGAAGGCGTAGTCGGGTGTGTTCATATTCACGAGATTCGTGATGTTAGCCTGCTGTGTTGCGGTGAAGTAGAAGTCCTTGTAAACATAGGGAGCGTTATCCACCGCCACGATCTTGTCCGCCAGTCCAAGAATGAGGCACAGCTCGGTGTTAGCATAGTACTCGGCGCCAATTCTGGAGATGTTCAAACTGACGCTCCTGTCAGCACCAGCCCCGTCCACGAACCAGAGCGTATCAGCGTCCTTGTTAACCACCGCTCGTATCTGGGTAGCATCTGCCCCATCGATCTTACCATCCTTATTGGCATCGGCCAGTTTGGAATTGAAATGGTTATCTGCCTCAAATTTCGCCATCTCCGTGCTGTTGCTGGTCGACGAGGCGCTGATGTAGTTCTCCACCAGCTTCGCGTCGGCCTCATCAATGTTCGAATCGCCGTCCGCGTTCCCATATATGTCCAGCGCGACAGATGTCAGGTTCACCTCAGCCTTTGCGTTGTTCTGTGTCAGTAATAATGCACCGACCACCCCGGCAATGACAATGATGCCCGCGATAGTGAGCGCAATGACCTTCTGATTCATGTGTAGCACGAATTCATAGTTCGTATTAATATTTAACCTGCAACAAATGGATAATATTGCTCTGATTATCAGTTTTCGAAATACCTTTATTAAAGTTGAAAATGATTGCCCGAATGCGCTTTGTGCATATGGAAATGCTAAGCCAGATATTTATTAATCATCATTGATGATTGAAATTATTATGGAATGATAGGGTGCTCATTATGCATATGATATCAATATATAGAATCAGATTTAGAAATAAAAATGAGAAATAGTTATATACTATAAAAAGCGTTTTTCGGTGTGTATGCGACTGAGGATCGACCACGTGGTTTTTAATTATGGCAGCACCGAGGTACTGAGGGATGTATGCTTGGATGCTTATCCAGGAGAGATCCTTGGCATCCTCGGTCCCAACGGTTCAGGGAAGACGACCCTACTGAGATGCATCAATGGTTTTCTGACCCCTAAGCAAGGCACCATGGCCATGGATGGGGAGGAAATCCAGAAGATGAGCAGGATCGAACTATCGAAGAGGCTAGGGTACGTTCCACAGCACCTGACGAAAGAGACGTGCACCCCAACCGTGTATGAGGTCGTTCTGATGGGCAGACGGCCACATGTGACATGGGAGTTCGGCGAGAAGGACAAGGAGATGGCGTGGCAGGCCATGGAGGAGATGGATGTCAAACATCTTTCGTCACAGAGGTTCGATCGGCTGAGCAGCGGCCAGGCACAAAGGGTGTTGATGGCTCGGGCAATAGCGCAGGAGGTCAGAATGCTCCTCCTGGATGAGCCAACGAGCAATCTGGATGTAAAATACCAGATCGATGTCATGCGAACCATTCATGAGCAGGTTAGGACCAAGAACATCGGAGCTTGCGCGGTGGTGCATGATCTTGACCTGGCAATGCGATTCTGCGATAAGATTGTCCTTCTGCATGAAGGCAAGGTTTTGGCTGCTGGGAGGAAGGAAGAAGTCCTCAATCCCGGCAATATCAAGGTTGCTTACGGTGTCGATTCGGTGGTGGACACCATTCATGGCAGGGAGAGAATATTGATAATGTGACCATCGCACCTTGCTCATCTAGGACCAACAAGATCCCCTAGTTGAATTTCGAGAGAATCATGATCCGTCATCTCATCGTATAAAAATCTGCATATTCGGTCAGGTGAGGTAATGTCGTGGAAGGAAGAATGGGCCAGGGCGCATCGGCTATCGCCCTTAAAGGTCACGCCAGAGAACGAAAGCAGATGGGAGCGATACTGGAGCATTTGTGCGGCCCAGTATGGTCGGGATTCAGAGGCCGATACCCGCCTGTACCAGGCGGTCATTGACCACCTGGTCCGAGAGGGGAGATTGCGTTCGACCGATTCTGTTCTCGACATCGGGTGCGGCCCGGGCACCTACACAATTCCTCTGGCACGACATTCCCGTCATGTGCTTGGTCTGGACTCAGCCCATGGCATGATCGTCGAAATGACTAGGAAATCTTCCGCCCAGCGTATGACGAACGTCGAAGGGATTGTGGGCAGATGGGAGGACCTTAGCACGGGTGAGTTCGATTTAGTGCTCAGCGCCCTTTCCCCTGCGGTGCGTAATGCTGAAGGCTTGATGAAAATGGGTGCCGCATCCAAGAGGGATTGCTGCTATATCACCGCTGCACTGGGGGACGAGATGAAGACGAGGAACGACCTCTGGGAACGAGTGGTCGGTGAATTCCGTCCATCACACGCATATGATATCAAGTACCCGTTTAACATCCTCCTGGAGGATGGTCAGCGACCAGATCTGAAACACATTTCCGCATCCTTCGACATGGTCGCCGATGCCAACGTCGTCATTGCCAATTTCCAGGCCTACTTCGAGATATTTACGATGATGACCGAGGAGAAAAAAGCCATCATCAATGATTATATCCTCGATCAAAGCCACAATGGCATCTTTCACATGCATGGAAGAAAGATCCTGGCGGTCATGACCTGGGCTCCAGTGAACACATAGGTCTGGGCACCAAACGTCAAGCGACAGGCATCCTTCGACCAATCGTCATGAGCATGATGAGGAGGCCAACGGCGTTGGTACTGAGTGGTTGAGATTGCCGTGAACATATCCACCAAATCATGGGCACATGAGCGGAGCAACTGGGCTCCGAATCCCATCACCGCCGTCAGAGCTCAGGGACAGGAGCGCGCTCCTCTTCGTTCTTGACCGGCCTGCCTGAGATCCGGTCTACAGTAGGGGCCGTTCAACGAGGGCCGATACCTCCTCGAAGGTCTCCTGCCACTTCCGGTCCAGGACCTCGTCCAGCTTCTTCTGGTCAATCTTGACGTTCTTCGACTTCCGCACGATGATCTCGCAGGACAGCAGCCCCGGCTTGCTCTTCAGCCTGGGGTCACGGGCGCTAGCATGTCCCTTCTTCTTGGACATCCGCATCTTCTCTCCTAGCCTGGGGTTCTCAATCTTCCTTACACCGTTTGTCATGGTACCGCTCCTTCCAGACGCTTGGCGTCAGGGACTAATCAAAAGAATAACGAAGTAGGATAAATATCCTTTGTCCTGTTAGATATGAAATAGGAAATAGAATAGCTAATATGCCCTGTTTGCTTTATCCTGTTTAAAATGAAAGAGGATAAAGGTTCCAAAAACTACGAATCGATCATGAACCGGGAGGGCGTCTCTGGCGTGCTCCGGTATCTTCACGACCACGGCGAGGCTAAAAACGTCGACCTGAAGACGGTAATCGGGAACCACTATCGCCTCCACGATACCATGGCCGCCCTCGAACAGGCCGGGTTGGTAAAGGTCGAATACCAGACCACACCCAAGCGTATCTACCGCTACTGGCTGACCGCCAAGGGTAAGACGGTCTCTAAGAAGCTCTTGGAGATCGAGCGGATACTAGCGACCTGAAAGCTGTCGACCTGGAAAAAAAGTCTTCGAATTCTCCTAGCTACATTCCGACATCAAAGCTAGTATTTATAACGAACTTCGACATTTTTTACAAATGCCAGATGGTGCTTCTGAATGCATGACGACGCATCTGTTGAGCCTGATAGTGTAAAAGTTGATTTTTGACTCATAACTGCCGCAAGCCCTGGATGGCAATATTTTTCGAACCTCTGGTAGAACGCCGTCCCCAGCCTACTTTTTAATCCTGGGATAAGCGTTCGAGCCTGAGGCACGATCTCTTTCCCCCAGATAACTTCACGTCCGCATTTCTGAAAAAAACCAGATAGTTGGAGTGGGCTCAGCCGGATTTGAACCGGCGACCTTCGCCGTGTAAGGGCAACGTCATAACCGCTAGACCATGAGCCCGTGCTTGGCTCTGAATGAAGAGAGGGTATTAAAAGATAGCTTCTGACGCAAGGGCAGATAAGCAGCCTTCAAGGCTCCTATCGAGGTTCTAGCTCCCGGCCGGAGCCCTAATTCGTATCCCGTGGATGAAAATGGGACACATACGAAACGGTGATATGCCTCCACCTCATTGGTAGGCTCGGTAATCTCAATTGGTAACTCAAAGCCTGGCCACGAAGATCAGAGCGGTGTTGGATGAGCCGGAGACCGGCCCCACCATGCGCCGGTTCTTCGTCAACACGATGTTCGATTCCACATTCGTCATATTAGGTATCCTGATAGCTTCCGCGTTCTCCAGCGAGCCTAACCTTAGGACGGTCATCGTGACCATCATCACCAGCAGCGTGGCGCTCGGGATCTCCACGGGCATCAGTGTGTTCGAGGCGGAGAGCATGGAGCAATCGATCAAAATGCGGGAGATGGAGCGCGCCATGCTGACCTCCCTTGAGGACACCCACCTTCACAGCATCTCCAAGCTGACGATCATGATCGTGGCGGTGGTCAACTTCACCGCCCCAATAATCTCCGGAGCCATCACCCTGACCCCTTTCCTGATGGTCGGAGAGAAAGACATCCAGCTGGCAGCGTATGTCAGCCTGGGACTGGCAATCACGATACTATTCGTGGTGGGGGCGGCCATGGGCCGGGCGGGGGAGCGCAACCCGTGGATCCAGGGCACCCGAATGGCCGTGGCCGGCCTCGGGGCGTTCCTGCTGTGCTACTTCATCGAGTCGATGCTGTGATCAGCAGATGCGGGGCACTGGGTCGCCAACCGGAGGTTCGAGGATGCGCCTTCCGCCGACCTCGGTGCGGAGCACGACCCGCTCGTACTTCTTGGTGGCCTTCCCCACGATGGCGGCGTTCTTGCCCAGGGGATTCTTCCGGAGCACTTTGACGATGTCCTCGGCCATCTCCGGCACGCAGCCGATGACGACCTTCCCCTCGTTCCCTATGGTCATGGGATCGAGGCCCAGGAGTTCGCAGGCGTTCCTGACCGGCTCAGATATGGGCACGGCCGCCTCCTCGATCTCTACTCCGACCCCGGACTTGGAGGACCACTCGTTGATGGCATTGGCGAACCCTCCGCGAGTGGGGTCTTTCATGCTCACCGCCCCACCGACCTTCAGCACCTCTTCGATAATGCGGTTCAGGGGCGCGGTGTCGCTCTTGACCTCGGTCTCGAAACCATAGCCCTCGCGGAACGACAGCAGGGCGATACCGTGGTCACCGAGCGTCCCGGAGACGATGATAGTGTCGCCGTCGCGAATGTTGTCGTCGGTGAGCCAGTTAGAGGTCACTGCCCGGTAGTCCCGGGCGACCTTGAGATTATGGTCCATGTACGCGCTCCGCTTCCCTACGGCTGAGGTAGTGACCACCATGCCATCGACGGCGCCCGATTCGACGACCTTGGTGTCCCCGGTGACCACCGGGACGTTGGCCAGTTCGGAGTACTGGCCGATCGACTTAACAACCTTCTCTAGGGTTTCGACCTCCAATCCCTCCTCAAGGATCATCGAGAGGGCCATGGCGAGGGGCGTAGCGCCCATGACTGAGATGTCGTTGACCGTGCCGCACACAGCCAGGGATCCGATGTCCCCGCCTGGGAAGAACAGCGGCTTCACGGTGTGGCCATCGGTGGTAAAGACCACGTCGTCCACGACCGCCGAATCGTCGAAGGACCGCAGTGGAACCTCGGTAGGGAACTGTGGCAGGAACGGAATGATGTGGAGCGACAGGAGCTCGTGCATAAGCTCTCCTCCGGCCCCGTCGCCCATGGTAACCCTCTTCATGGCCCGGTGATTCTCGATATCCAGTTTAAAACCTTGCTAGCGGTGCCCTCGTCCGACGGAACGATGCCGGGTCGAGCGAAGATGACCTGGAACGGTCGGGAAGGGAATTGCTGGTCCGTCGTCCCTCATCTCACTGCAGCATGTTCAGTGGCAATTGCTTGGCGTGGATCTGCCTATGGCAGTTTTCACAGACCACCATCAGGTTCTTGGGATGGTCTGAGCCATTATGGCTTTTCCATACAATGTGGTGCACCTGGACCTCATGGGCATCATCCCCGCATATCTGGCAGGTGTGTCCGTCACGCTGCAGGACATAATTGCGGATATGTCGCCACATCCAGCTCCTGATCCATTCGTCGACGCCCATGTAAGGGTCCACCCGGCTGCCTCTCGGAGACCAGGTGGGATTGCTCTCCAGTATCCTATCCAGAAGCACCATCCCCTCGTGCTCTGCCTCCATGGTACAGCTTCCCTCTTATACCACGTACGAGGGCACATAGCGGTGCCTGGATAAATAATATCATATTGGAGTGATAATTGGCTGGACGGAGATCGTCACCTTCAAGGGAAAAAAGGGGCCGGACAGGGGGATAGAATTATATCTCTGGATTCCCTGGTCCAGACCAGGTGAGGCCACGGAGGCCTGACCAAGGGCTCGTGGGGTAGCCTGGATTATCCTTTCGGCCTTCGAAGCCGATGACGGGGGTTCGAATCCCCCCGGGCCCGCTCCTATCTATGGCCAGATAGGTTCCATTTATTTTCAATAACGGGCTTCCGTGTTGCTATTACCGGGCTCTCTTTCCATGAGTCCCGGAGCTGCTTACCGGCGACGCCCTGCTGCATCCTGTAGTAGGGCCGCTGCGTCGTGGCTAGGCTGTTGTGCCTCAACTGCGCGGACATGGCGGGAAGACGGCTCATGTCCTCGTTCACGGTGATCGATGTCAGTGTCGGCCTAAAGTCCTTGATTTTGAACTCCACACCAGAGAGCTCCTCGACCTTCTTTTTGACCTTTTTTAGGCCATCCGGCTCAGAAAATTGCGATAACCCTTAATCTAGAACCACTGAGGGCTGAGTTGATCGACCTCTTCTCCGCTTCCTTAGTGGATTGAGTCTGGTCTTCCAGCTGTGCACAGCGCCGGGCTTGCAGGCATTTTGTCGGCCAGCGCTGTGAGCTTCTTATAGGCTGCTACCAGTCCATACTTGAAATTCTTCTTGAACTCCTCGAGCGCCGCTTTGATCTCCTTATGCCCATGTCTATAATTGTCACCGTGGACCACACTCGGATTGTCCTCACTAGTTTGAAGAGCGGACTAGTCCATGATAAACGACTGGTTATTATGAAGAGTTAGAATTAATGGCCGTTTTTCGGCAATGAGATCACAAAAGGCGCCAGAATTTATATCGATTCGGCGATCCCGCTCGTAACTCACCACTATAGTTTTTAACACTGTTAAAGTTGGACAAGCCTTATCGTTGCGGGTCCTGTGAGTAGGCCGTGAACAAAATGGAGACAACCGCATCTATTCACAAGGACGCATGGATCAAGGAT